>DQGV01000309.1:0-255 GCA_003524705.1 Anaerolineae bacterium
TTCAGAAAGCGGAATTTCAAAATCCAATTGCACGCGATGAGGTGCAGGGTATTCTTGTTGCTTGAAAATTCCACGACGTTTTGTGACCAATTCCATAATTGGTCCGTAATAATCAGTTGGCGTGATGATTTCAATATTCATCCACGGTTCGCGCACTTCGATAATTTTATCTGGGTTGGGTAACTCTGCAGGTGAATCTACTTTTATAACTTCATTTTCAACAGTCAACACTTCATATTCTACAGATGGTGCTGT
>DQGV01000309.1:606-8288 GCA_003524705.1 Anaerolineae bacterium
TCGATTCTTTCTTGAATAATTTCCATGTGAAATAAACCAAGAAAGCCTGCACGAAATCCAAAGCCTAATGCTTGTGAAGTTTCAGGTTGAAATGTTAATGAAGCATCATTGAGTTGTAATTTTTCAAGCGACTCACGCAATTCAGTGTAATCGTCTGCCTCGACTGGATAAATACCCGCGAAGACCATTGGCTTGGGTGTGAAATATCCGGGCAAAGGTTCAGCCGCGGGTGCAGAAGCAACTGTAATCGTGTCACCGACGCGGCATTCGTGCACAGTTTTAAATCCTGTGGCAATGTATCCAACTTCGCCAGAACCAATCTTATCCACTGGTTTCATGGATGGAGAAAAAATTCCAATCTCAACAGGTCGCAAATCCATTTTTGTTGCGAACGTTCGCAAGACATCACTACTTTTTATCGTGCCTTCCACCACGCGCACATACGCCACAACGCCTTTGTATGAATCATAATGCGCGTCAAAAATTAACGCACGCAATGGTTCGTTATCAGCATCTTTTGGAGGAGGGACTCGTTCAACGATTGCTTCAAGAATCGCTTCGACGTTTATGCCTTCTTTTGCTGAGACGCGAAGAACCGCATCTGGATCTACCCCCAGCAGGCTACCAACATCCTCAGCCACTTCATCGGGTCGAGCGGATGGTAAATCAATTTTGTTAATCACGGGAACAATTTCTAAATCAGCGTTCAAAGCTTGATACAAGTTTGCAAGCGTTTGTGCTTCGATGCCTTGAGTCGCATCCACAACTAAAATTGCGCCTTCACATGCCTTCAATGCACGGCTAACTTCATAGCCAAAGTCCACATGTCCGGGCGTGTCAATTAAGTTAATTTCATAACGTTGATTATCTTTGGCGGTGTAATACATGCGCACTGCGGATGCTTTAATCGTCACGCCTTTTTCTTTTTCCAAGTCCATTGAATCTAAGGCTTGGTCAGTCATATCGCGTTCAGAGATTGCGCCTGTTAATTGAAGCAAGCGGTCTGCGAGCGTAGATTTGCCATGGTCTACATGGGCGATGATACAAAAGTTACGAATGTGTTGAGTCATATTTGCGGGCGCAAGTATAACCGATTACAAAGTTATAATTACCCCTAGAATTAGAAATGTTTTCCTGTATTTCTAAACATTTTTGAAACGAAAAATTCATGTTAACAACACTTAAAATTCATGTATAATTAAGCCATACATTAGAAAACTTCCGCCCTTGTGGCGCCTTGCTTGAAACTTACTGGAAAAATCGCGCACGCTCCTCCCCCGGTTTTGGGAGATATTTCGTGAAGCACTACAACCAATTAGGAAAAAATTTGAACCAACAATTGGCTTCACCCTAAAACATACCAAGTGCCGAACGTGATTTAAGACTCATCACGTCGTTATTCGACCTATCCCCAACCCGCTTCATTCTAGACGTTGGAACTGGTCAACCAATCCAGACATTTTCACAGCCGAGGCAACCGCTCAGACGGAGGTCTCGGCTGTGTGTGTTTAACATGAAAAAAATAACTGCTATCGAACCGCAAAAGAATCGCAATCGAGTCAACATACACCTCGATGGAGAATTTGCCTTCGGGCTAGCACGCATCACAGCCGCGTGGTTAAAAATCGGTGACGTGTTAACCGAAGAAAAAATAAACGAACTAAAAAATAAAGATGATGGTGAACGAGCCTTACAACAAGCACTACTCTTTTTAAGTTATCGTGCTCGTTCAGAAAAAGAAATAAAACAAAATTTGCTCAAACATGAATATTCAGAAACAATCATTGAGCAAACTATAGAAAGACTACGAGAAAGTAAATTAGCAAACGACAATCAGTTTGCAAAGACTTGGGTTGAAAACCGAAACACCTTTCGCCCAAGAAGCAAAAGAGTGTTGACGATGGAACTTCGTCAAAAAGGATTGGATGAAGAAACTGTAAAAATTGCCGTCGCCGATGTGGATGAAAATGCTCTGGCGTATGAATCTGCTAAAAAAAGAGCAAGCAGGTTCAAAAGTCTAGAATGGAGCGAGTTTCGTAAGAAACTATCCGATTATTTAGCAAGGCGCGGCTTCCCTTATTCTGTGGTGTCAAGTGTCGTCACACAAGTTTGGAACGAACTGCACGCAGAAGAAACACATTATGAAGATGAGGAATGAACATGAGCCTATTAGAGATATTAATCATGGTGTTGGTCTTAATTGTTGGCGTATTGATTGGATATTTTTTCCACCGCTATCAAGCAGACCGTGCCGCCAAAGCCAGACAAGATAAAGCCGATGATATTTTGAAAGCCGCCCAAACACAAGCAGGTTTAATTGTGAAAGGCGCGCAAGATAATTCGACAAAAATTATTCAAGCGGCTGAATCAGAAATTAAAGAACGGCGCATTGAATTAAATAAAGAAACTGAACGCGTTGAAAAACGACGTTCGGAATTAGATGCGCGTTTTGACAAAATTGAACAACGCGAACAAGCATTGAATAAACGACAGTCGCAAGTAGATAAACGTGGCAATGAAATTGAAAAGTTGTATGAAGAAGAAGTAAAAAAGCTTGAACAAATTTCACAATTGAGTCAAGATGATGCCAAGAAAGAATTATTCGCCGCTGTTGAAAAAGAAGCCCGTGGCGACATGGCGAGAATCATTCGTCAAATAGAAGCCGAAGCGCGTGAAGAAGGTGAAAAGCGTGCGCGTAAATTAATCGCTGATGCAATTCAAAGAGTCGCCTCTGAACATGTTGCCGAAGTGACTCGTGCAGTCGTGACTTTACCAAGTGAAGAAATGAAAGGTCGCATCGTTGGTCGTAATGGACGTAACATCAAAGCCTTTGAACAAGCCGCAGGTGTTGATGTAATTGTTGATGATACGCCAGACTCTGTCACAATTTCATGTTTTGATTCTGTGCGTCGTGAAATTGCACGCCGTGCTTTAGCAAAATTAATTTTAGACGGACGTATTCATCCTGCTCACATTGAAAAAGTAATTGAAGATGAAACCAAGGGTGTTGAAAAAGTTATCAATGAAGCGGGTGAACAAGCCGCATACGAAGCCAATGTCGGAAGTTTGCATCCTGAAATTTTGAAGATGATGGGACGTTTGAAATTCAGAACGTCATACGGACAAAATCAATTGGCACATGCAGTCGAAGCATCAAAACTTGCTGGCATCCTCGCCGCTGAAATTGGTGCGAATGTTGAGTTATCCAAACTGGGTGGCTTTTTACATGATATTGGCAAAGCCATGGACCATAATCAAGATGGTACACATGCCGGTTTAGGTGCTGAGTTTTGTAAACGTTATGGAGTCCATCCTGTTGTATTGAATGCAATCGCTTCGCATCACCATGAAGTGGATCAGGATTCTGTTGAAGCAGTCATCACTGAAGCGGCAGATGCGATTTCAGGTGCAAGACCAGGTGCACGTCGTGAAGATTTAGAAGCGTATATCAAACGTATTCGCTCACTTGAAGAAATGTCAATGTCGTTTGATGGTGTGCAACAAGCCTTTGCTATTCAAGCCGGGCGTGAAGTTCGTATTCTCGTCAAACCAGAAGTGATTGATGATTTATCCTCTGCTCGTTTAGCCAGAGATATTGCTAAGAAAATCGAAGAGACCATGCAATATCCCGGTCAAATTCGCGTGACAGTGATTCGTGAAACTCGCTCAACAGAATATGCAAAATAAAAATTAGCCACAGAGCGCACAGAGACCTTTGAGAAAACCTCTTAAGAAATCTCTGCGACCTCAGTGTTCTCTGTGGCCAAGAAACTTACAGGGATATTACGAATGAAATTCCCCGCTTCACAGAGTGCTACAATAACCGCTATGAAATCCAGCGCCAAATCGCCTCTGACGAAGTGGGGAATTGTTCTTGTTTTAACCAGCATACATCTCATCTTACTCTGGGTTTATAGAGAAGAATACGCTGGCGCATTAAGCATTTTGCCGGTTGGGGTGGCAGGCTGGTTCTTTGGAAGCATAATTGGAATCATCACTGCCCTTGTTATTTTATTTTTATATTTCTCCATCTTATATATAAGCAACGTCCCAACTGTTTTATTTGTTGATACTGATTTCGTCTTAGGTGGATTCGTTCTTGTTTTAATCGGTGGGGCAATAGGATGGTTAAGCAATTACTATCACAATCAAACTGAAAGAGACCTTGAACTCAAAAAACAATTAGATGAAGCCGATGCTTTATCTGAAATTTCGATTGCACTAAGCCAAGCCGAACGCGTTGGGCTTTCTAACATCCTCCAATTAATTGTTGACTCAGCCAAAAAAATAATTCCCGCCGCAGAGCAAGCTGTTATCCACATCCTTGATGACCAAAAAGAATACTTGATTGCACAAGCCGCAAGTGGATTTCAACAAGCGGCACAAGGCAGATTGCAAATGAGACTCGGCGAAGGCATTGCCGGACAAGCCATCATCAGTGGTGACACGATTAACATCACAGATATTAATACCGATGAACGGTTCATCAAGTCTGTTTCGATTTCAAGTTTTCGTTCATTACTCGTCACACCTATTATCAGTGGTGACCAAAAACTTGGCACAATCAGTATTCAAAGTCAATTACCGAATGCGTTCACAAGTCATGAACAAGATTTGTTATACGCGCTTGGCGTACAAGCCGCCATCGCCATTGAAAATGCAAACTTGTTAGAAACTACGCAACAATCTTTAAGAGAAACAAATGCCTTGTATCGCATCAATCAAGGGTTGGTTGCATTAAACACTGATGAACTTCTTGATGATGTAGTCAGTTTGTTACAGAAAAATTTTGGCTATTATCATGTGCAAGTGTATATTATTGACCCCAAAAGTGGGGATTTAATTCTGCAAGCCGCCAGTGGTGAAGCAGGACGAAAAATGTTAGAACAAAAAACAAGATTATCAGCAGGGCAAGGCATTGCAGGCTACGCCGCTGAAACATTGGTACCCTTTTTTACAAACAATGTAGATGAAGTTATGTTTTTTGTTCATCATCCACTCTTACCAGAAACAAAATCTGAAATGGCAATGCCTGTAAAAATTGGAGAGCACCTCTTTGGAATTTTAGATATTCAACAAGCACCTCCAAAAACATTTACCGCCCGCGATTTACAACTCGTCAGCGCCATAGCCGACCAACTAGCGATTGCCCTTCAAAAAGCAGAGTTATATCAAGAGTTGCAAAATTCTTTACAGCAAGAAAAAGCCATGCGGAATCAGTTGATTCAAAATGAACGCCTCGCCGCTATCGGACGCCTGCTTGCTTCCGTTTCCCACGAATTAAACAATCCTCTTCAAGCCATTCAAAACGCGCTTTTCTTATTAAAAGAAGAACATGGCATTACAGAACAAGGCAAACAAGACCTTAACATTGTGCTAGCCGAATCCGAACGCATGGCAAGCATGATTAAACGCCTACGCGATACCTACCGCCCCATCCGCGCCGAAGATTTTAGACAAACTCAACTCAACGCTTTAATTGAAGATGTATATGCACTCGTGGCTGGACATTTACGCCATAACCAAATTACATTTGAATTTTTCCCCGACCCTGAACTACAACCAATTCCCGCACTCACAGACCAAATTCGTCAAGCCCTTCTCAACCTCGTCATCAATGCAGTCGAAGCGATGCCCGCCGGCGGAAAGTTAACAGTTTACACAGAATTCTTGCCAGAAACAGAAGAAGCCCTCATCACCATTATTGATACTGGCAAAGGCATCGCCACCAACATCATGGACAATATTTTTGAAGCCTTCAACACTGATAAAGATAAAGGCACTGGTCTTGGTCTAACCATCACCTACGACATCATCACCAAACATCATGGGCGCATCAGTGCTGAAAACAATAGCAGGCTTGGGGCAACCTTCCGCATTTGGTTGCCCGCCAAAGAAATGGAGGACATTACATGAAAGTTACAGGTCAGATTCTTATTATTGAAGACGAAGCCAGTTTACGAAAAACACTCGCTCGCATTTTGCAACAAGCAGGCTTTGAAGTAACCACCGCCGAAAGTGCCGAGCAAGGCTTAGATTACTTGAAAACCACAAAATTTGATTTGGTTTTTACGGATTTACGTTTGCCCGGCATTGCCGGTTTAGATGCACTTAAATATATTCATAAAATTAATCCAGCATTACCCGTAGTTTTGTTCACTGCCCAACCTGATATAAATTCGGCAGTAGAAGCCTTACGACGTGGCGCAACAGATTATCTACTCAAACCCCTTAAACCTGAAATCATCCTAGAACGCGCGAAAACCATTTTGTTAAATCAACAAAAAGAAAAACGCAAACGCGAAATTGCAAACGAAATTGAAAATTTACAAGCCGAATTAAAACAACTCGAAAATGGTGAAGAAAATGAATCGCCAAATTTGCCAGAAACCAAAGCAAAAGACCGCTTTATTAAACATGGCAAATTGGTTTTAGATTTACATACTCGTCGTGTATCTATCAAAGATGAGATTATCAACTTGCCACCTACTTCATTTGATTATTTACTCGTGCTAGCACGTCACGCCCCAGATGTGGTCGATTTTCAAACACTGGTGGCTGAGGCGCAAGGTGCACAAGCCGAAATGCGTGAAGCCCAAGAACTCACCAAATGGCACATTCATCAAATCCGCCAAGCCATTGAGAATGACCCGCGTAACCCAAACAGATTAATCACCGTGCGTGGCACAGGATATAGGCTCGTGACTGATTAAGAAATTATCTATCATTGCGAGGAAGATTTTAATCTGACGAAGCAATCGTATGATTAGTTGGAGATTGCTTCGCCTTCGTCTTGCAATGACAAAGCGTAGGAAACAGAACCCGCTTCGCCCTTAGGGTGGGGCGGTTTTTTAATCCCTCCAACTTTTGCCAACCTTTCTGCATTGAATCCAATCGTTCTCTAGCAGGATTCAAGAGAAAATGGTAGCCATGACTAAAAACGAATCTTCTCCAACAACTGACCAAGTTCGGATTTTGATTGTGGATGACCATCCTTCTACTGCCGCTACTTTGGCTCGTGCCTTGGGGCAATTGGGTTCGGCGGCTGAGGTAGTTTCAGCAACAAATGGTCGTGAAGCTTTAGAAAAAGTGAAAGACAAAGGGGTGGATATTTTAATTACAGACATGATTATGCCGGAGATGACCGGCTTAGAATTAATTGAAAAATTACGGGATCATCCCGGTGGGAAACCTTCGCGCACATATTTAGTGACTGCTTATGATGTGCCGGGTTTGAAAGTAACTGCTTCTCGCTTGAAAGTAAACGAAGTGTTGATTAAGCCGATTCGTCCGGAACGCATTTATCAAATTATCTCGCGTGATATGGAAGAGATGAAGCAATCTACACAACCGAGAAAGAAAGAAGAAGCAGAAAAAAGAAAGTTCAAGATTCTGGTAGCCGATGATAGACCAGATAATGTGACACTTTTGGTGCGTTATTTGGAATACGAAGGGTATCAACCTGTAACGGCGCAAGATGGTGAAGAGACGTTAATCAAGGCGCAAGATGAAATGCCTGATTTAATTTTGCTTGATGTAGATATGCCCAAGAAGAATGGGTTTGCTGTGTTGGAAGAAATTCGCTCCAATGAAAATTTGAAACATATTCCGATTATTATCTTAACTGCCGCGCGGCTTGATTCTGCTGATGTGCAAGAAGGTTTGAATTTAGGTGCTGATGA
>DQGV01000087.1:0-382 GCA_003524705.1 Anaerolineae bacterium
ATCTGCGCCAGAAGCGCATGCCGAGGCCACAGAAAAACACGGACCTTTGATTCCAAATTCAATCGCCGTCATCCCTGCCCCACCATTCGCCATCAACATTGGAATAAAAAATGGACTCACTTTTCGTGGACCGACTTCATGATTTGTAAGTATCGCTTCTTGCAAAGAAGTTAACCCACCAATCGCAGATGAAATGATGACTCCGATTCTGCCCGCATTAGATTCTGTAATTTGTAAACCTGATTCATTCATCGCCTCACGCGCCGCCGCAATGGCAAATTGTTCAAAGCGGTCACGTCGGCGTGCTTCTTTCGCGTCCATAAAATTTGATGGCACAAAATTCTTCACTTCCGCCGCAACATGCACATTCAAATCTGCCGCG
>DQGV01000087.1:696-4296 GCA_003524705.1 Anaerolineae bacterium
CCAAGTGGATTTACAGTCCCCATGCCTGTAATCACAATTTTTTCTTGCATTCTGCCTCCGAGTTTTTTTGACTATCAATAAAACCCCATGTTGTTAAAACCGTCACGCGATAAAAATCCCCGCCTCATTCTACGGGGAAAGTTGATTCTGTTTCTTCAACATTTATTTTCGCTTGAAGCTATGTCATTCTGAGGGAGCGTTTGTTGCGACCGAAGAATCTTTGACAATTGAAGTAGAGACTCTTACCACTTCGCGGCACACGTCGCCGCAAAGAACAAGAGCGCGGCTCAGAGTGACATGGCTATCATTCCCCCGCCTTCGGGAAATAATCTCCCTCAATCCATTCTTCGCCATTCGGACCCACTTCTTTTTTCCAAACTGGCACAATCTCTTTCAAACGGTCAATGCCATAACGCGCGGCTTCAAAGACTCCAGTATCACGATGTGCGGCTGTGCAAGCAATTAATACCGTCGGTGTTTTGGGATAAAGTTTTCCAATACGTTGAACAATAGCAATCCCTTCAACACTTGACCATTTTTCACGAATCTCATCAGCCACTTGTTTCATCTTTGCTTCTGCCATTGGGACATAAGATTCATATTCCAAATAAACTGTCTCATGTGGGTCATCACGAGATGTGACTCCGCGAACCATGCCGGTAAAAATCGCCGCCGCGCCTGTGGATGAAAGCGTAATTTTTGCAAGCAAATCGTTCAAGTCAATTTCGGATTCGGTGATGGAGTAGATGGTTGGAAAGTTCATATATATAAATTCCGTAGGGGCGAGGTGACCTCGCCCTTACAAATATTATCCGCCGGAGACTGGTGGGAATAATGCAATTTCTGCATTAGATGGAATTATTGCATCATCAAATGAATATTCTTGATTGACAGAAACCAAAACTACTTTCAATGAATCTTTGAGGTTTGGATATTCATTCGCAAGTTTTTCTTTTAATGCTTGAACTGTCATTTCATTTGGAATATTCAATTCAACAGATTTTGTGCCTGCTTTATCTCGTATGGTTGCGAAAAATAAAATTTTGATTCTGTTCATTTCAAATCCTGTCGTCATTGCGAGGAGAGTGCTTTCCTCGACGAAGCAATCTTATAATTGTGGTGGGGATTGCTTCGCCGCAACAAGCGCGGCTCGCAATGACGAAAAATGTTTTATATCCAGACGTCATTAGGTGCAGTCAAATTACTATTTTCTGCATCGCCTGTATTGACCGTACCTGCAGGTTCAATCAACATAATATGACATTCTTTTTCGGCAACAGGCTTATGTTCCACACCCTTTGGCACAACAAACATTTCGCCTTCGCTTAGGTTTACTTCACCATCGCGAAATAAAATTTTCAATTGACCTTTTATCACTAAAAATACTTCATCCGTTTCGGGGTGGTCGTGCCAAACAAATTCACCATGGACTTTGGCTAATTTAAGATGATAGTCATTGAGTTGAGCAATGATTTTCGGTGACCAATGTTCGGAGAATTGGCTTAGTTTTTGTTGGAGGTTGATTGAGTTGTATTTCATTTTTTCACCAATAAGTAGGGGCGACCCGCCCAGAGAAAACGAAGTCTCTTAATGATTATTGAAGGGTCGCCCCTACGAAATTACTCATTCACCACATCACCAGATTGACCACCATGCTTTTCGATAAGTCGAATGTTTTGTATTTTCATCGTTTTTTCGGCGGCTTTTGCCATGTCGTAAATTGTTAATGCAGCGACTGAAACGGCTGTGAGTGCTTCCATTTCAACGCCTGTTTTGCCAGTCACTTTCACTGTAGCAGTGATAATAATTGAAGGTGGAGAATCATTGTAGGCGAAATCCACATCAATGCTGGAGATAGGAAGAGGATGACACAGCGGAATCAAGTCTGAGGTCCGTTTTGAAGCGGTGATACCAGCAATTTTCGCAACGGTTAAGACATCGCCTTTTTTGATTTGCCCAGCCTTAATCAAATCGAGTGTTTCTTTTTGCATGTGGATTTCGCCACGCGCAATTGCGATTCGTTCAGTGTCGGGCTTGTGTACAACATCTACCATTTTGGCGTTGCCATGTTCGTCAATGTGAGTTAATTTTGACATGATGAGATTATAAAACGTTTTAGCCACAGAGGTCACAGAGTTTTATGAGTTTTTAAGAGGTTCTCTCAGTGGTCTCTGTGTGCTCTGCCTGCACCGTGCGCATGCACGCGTGTGGCTACTCATTGCAATGATATAATTCGCGCGCGATGGATAATATTTTAGGTAAACAACTTGGAAATTACAAAGTGGAAATTCCTGTGTATCAGGGACCTTTGGATTTGTTGTTAAATTTAATTGAACGCGCTGAGTTGGATATTACAGCGGTTTCATTGGCTTCGGTCACTGACCAATATTTGGCATATCTGCGCGGACTTGAACAAATGTTGCCTGATGAAATTTCATCGTTCTTGGTGATTGCGGCAAAGTTGGTGCAGATTAAATCCGAAGCATTGTTGCCGCGCCCAGTGGAACGTGAAGTGGGTGAAGAAGACCCAGGCGTTGCGTTGGTTGAGCAATTGAAATTATACAAACGCTACAAAGAAATTGCTTTGTGGATGGAAGAACGCCAAGAAAATAATTTGCGCACGTTTTTACGCGTCGCGCCTCCGCCGAAAGTGGAACCAAAACTTGATTTATCTAATTTAACGTTAGAAGGTTTGTTGAATGCGGCAGAACGTGCATTTGCGCGTGAAAAAGAAAAGAAACCACTTAGCACAGTGATTACTGCTCCACGTGTGACAATTCGTGAAAAGATTGAATTCATCACCAAGACGATGAAAAGTATTCATAAGATGACGTTCAGTGGATTAATCACTGACAAAGCCACACGCGTTGAAATTGTGGTGACGTTTTTGGCGATGCTTGAATTAATCAAACGCTATCGTATCTCTGCTGTGCAGACAGAGTTGTTCGGTGATATTGAATTCGAGAAAAGCGGGGATTGGAATGAGGATGAGGAAATTGAGATTGAGTTTGAGTGAGAGGAAATAAATGGATCCTATTAGGAACAGTACAGCGATTTTTAAAGAGATTGCTGAAAGTTTTGATAGCAAGAAAATTACAGATCCTTCAGAAATAAAAAGGTTTTTTTCAGAGCTTATCAGGCAAACTGATGGTTGGATAATTTTAGACTTTTTAGATACAGGTAACTGGGATAAAGTTGAGGCTTTTGAATTAAGCGATGATGGGTTATTAACAATAGTTTGGCATGACTATAGAACAGCTAAAGAATCAACGGAAGATAAAGAAATTAGGCAAATGGTATTTCCTGCTTCACTTTATTCTCTTAGTATTTCAATTAATTCAATTGTGCCAATAGTTGGTGATAAATTAGCCATCTTTTTGTTGAATGGTTATGCGAAAACCGAGAAGGAAATCAGTAAGTTATATAAAGCAGAAAGATCAGAATTTAAAATATATAACAATAGCTTTTTTGAGAGACGTATTGTGAGAAAAATAGATGAGAATTGGGAAGTTATCGACTATCACTGTACACCAATATATTCTATTGCTATTATTCCCAAAAATAGTGGTATTAGCAGTTTTGATTCAAAACAGTTTCTAT
>DQGV01000248.1:0-5409 GCA_003524705.1 Anaerolineae bacterium
TGGCTCTAGTAAAATATTTTTACTCATTATTTCTTATTCCACAACCAAAGAATAAAATCCTGTTCAAAAGTTGGCGCACCGAGTTCAGTTAACTTATGTAAAACGATAGCACGATGGTCTGTTCCGTGATTGACAAGATGTAACAAAATTTGCCAAGTGGGTTCAGAAAGTTTTTCTATAGGTTGATTTAATTTTTCCTCGGCTAAGTTAATAACATAATCACCTAAGTCTTTGTTAATTACTTCAAATATTTCTCTGGCTTTGGCTATTGAATCATAATTCTCTTGTTTCAAATGTGGCACATCTTCTCCATTTTTTAGTCCTGCCAACCAACGGCGTTCCACGCTGGTAAGATGAACCATCAAATTACGAATTGAGCCATGTGAATAGATACTATTCGCGAGAAATTGTTCTTCTGTAATTTGTTCAATCGAATCCCAAACTCTGCGAGTCGTTTCAATATGATATTCGATATAGAGTTTTATCAAGTCAAGTTTCATAGTTATGCCCAACTATCTATCTCTTTTTCAAAACTAATTTTATTATCTTTCAACCATTCTTTAACTGTTGGTCTCGATACGGACGAGAAAAGCACTCGTCCTACTCGACCAACGGATTGCACCTAGAACAAAAAACCTCTCATAATGAGAGGCGACATGAATTTCATATCATCTCTCATCTGTCAATTGAAAAATCAATTGCCGAAGTTGGCACCGTTCTTTAGTCGTTTGGTCTAACTGGTCTGATAAGTCTTATTGGTCAATGACCATTCGACTTGTAAGACTAATTAGACTACCTGACCACATCGGTTGCCGAGGTTTCAAAGGGTCGGTCCCTCCGCCTCTCTGGATGAGTACAGCGTTATTTTTCTTTTTTATATCATGGGCGCAGGAGCATGTCAAATATTTTTTTGCTTGACTCATCTATCTTTTAGATTTAGACTCACGATTAAGTTTTTCCTTATATGAAAACGATTCATTCCCTTAATTCTTTTGACAAAATAAAATTACTAGCGGATTCTCACCGCTTAGACATTTTACGCCTGCTGATGGCATCCCCTGCTACATTAACACGCCTCGCACGGACGTTGAAGCAGTCACCTGCTTGGGTGCGACATCACATCTTGATACTTGAATCTGCAAACCTGATTGAAGTGAGTGAGATTCGCAAAACAGGAAAAGTAACCGAAAAATTTTATAAAGCAAAATCCGATGCTTTGTTGTTACAAGAAATCGTTTTACCAAAAAGTAAAAAGCCATCTGTCATTTTTTCAGGAAGCCATGACTTGGCAATTGAAGGCATAGCAGAACATTTATCGAAGCATATTAATGTATTAAGTCTGCCTGTCGGTTCGTTGGATGGGCTTGTGAATTTACGTCAAGGCTTGTGCCAAATTTCAGGGTCACATCTTTTGGATGAAAATGGCGAATACAACACGCCTTTTGTTAAGCATCTTTTTCCAGAACGAAATGTGGAAATATTTACAATGGCATATCGCACACAAGGTTTGATGCTTGCGAAAGATAACCCCAAAAACATAAAAAAAATAAGTGATATTGCCAAACCGAATATTCGTTTTGTAAACCGTAATGCAGGCTCAGGCACACGCTTGTGGTTCGATGCTGAATTAAAGCGCATCAAACTTCCAGTTGAGAAAATAGCTGGGTATGAGAAACAGGTCAAAACACATAGTGAAGCGGCGAACTTAATCGCATTAAATAAAGCGGATGTGTCACTCGGTTTACAAGCGGCGGCATATCAACATGGTTTAGATTTTATTCCGTTGTTTGAAGAAAGATATGATTTGGTTTTGCAAAAAGAGCAAGAAGAGATGCTCAATCCATTGCTTGAATACATCCAAACTGCAGATTTTCGCAATTTGCTTCATTCATTAACGGGTTATAACACCGTGCATAGTGGTGAGCAGGTGGCTTTATAAATTTTTATTTTTGCAATTTCAATTAAGTTTTTCCTTAATTGAAAATCACATCAAAGGAGAAATGTATGAAATCCCAAAAAATTCTTTTTAGTTTGTTGTTCGTTCTATCAATTTTAGTAGCGGCATGTGGAAACACCGCCCCATCGAATCCGAACATCATTTTAGCAACCACAACCTCCACACAAGATTCTGGTTTATTAGATGTGTTGGTTCCAATGTTTGAAGAGCAAACAGGATATGTGGTTCAAACCATTGCGGTAGGAACAGGGCAAGCCTTACAAATGGGAGAAGAAGGCAATGCCGATGTGTTATTGGTTCACGCGCCTGCATCTGAAGAAGTATTTATGGAAAATGGTTTTGGAAAAGAACGCGCCTATGTGATGTATAACGATTTTATTTTTGTCGGTCCAACATCTGACCCTGCTGAATTACTTGGTCTCACTTCTGCTATTGAAGGCTTGGAAAAAATTTATGAATTAAATGCTACCTTCGTTTCACGCGGCGATGATTCAGGTACACATAAAAAAGAATTAGATATATGGAAGAAAGCCGAACTTGACCCTGCCGGACAAAGTTGGTACATTGAAACTGGTCAAGGCATGGGTGCTACATTAACTGTTGCTTCTGAAAAAGAAGGCTATACTTTAACAGATCGAGCCACTTACCTTGCACAAAAAGATAACCTCAATCTAGTGTTAGTAATGGAAGGTGATGCTTCATTGTTGAATCCTTATCACGTTATTACCGTCAACCCAGAATTATGGGAAAATGTAAATTATGAAGGTGCTTTGGCTTTTTATAATTTTATGATTGCGCCTGAAGCCCAAGCAGTGATTAGTGAATTTGGAATTGATTTATATGGTGAGCCATTATTCTTCCCCGATGCTGTGACAGTGCCGTAGATAAATCATAGTAAACAGGTAAACACGAAGTTCATTTTGTGTTTACCTGTTTTTACAATATGGAAATTTTTGAAATCACTTCGTTATCTTTACAAGTTTCTACACTGGCTACCTTAATCAGCTTGTTGATTGGGTTACCGTTGGGAACATGGCTGGCATTGGGAAATTTTCGAGGGCGTTCATTTTTATTAAGCGTAGTCAACACAGGTATGGCACTACCACCAGTGGTTGTAGGTTTGGTGGTAGCAATGACTCTGTGGCGAAGTGGTGTGCTTGGTGATTTGAAATTAATTTATACGCCAATTGCTATCATTATTGCACAAGTGATTATCGCCGCACCGGTTGTGACTGGATTAACTGCCGCCGCATTAGAAGCTTTAGACTCGCGACTTCAACAACAACTGCTAGGACTCGGCGCTTCAAAACTGCAGATGATTTGGTATTTGTGGTGGGAAGCACGTCTTCCACTTTTAGCGGCGTTAATGGCTGGCTTTGGTTCTGTGATTTCAGAAGTCGGTGCTTCCATGATGGTGGGAGGAAATATCAAAGGTCAAACCCGTGTATTGACGACTGCCATTGTATTAGAAACATCAAAGGGTGAATTTGAAATTGCATTGGCATTATCGGCTTTGCTTTTAATTCTGACTTATTTAATAAATTTAGCACTGACTGTGATTCAGCAAAAAAGTTCAAAGAAATAAATGAAATCTTTTATTCAAATCTCAAACCTTCTTGTTAAACGTAATAAACGTGATGTATTAAAAATTGATTCGCTTACAATCAAACGTGGAGAAATTTTGGCTGTAGTGGGTCCAAATGGTGCTGGAAAAAGTACATTTTTATTAGCCCTTGCAAATTTAATTCAACTCACGCATGGTGAAATTATCTTTGAAGGAAAAAATCAAAACGAATGGAATGAATTAGAGTATCGAAGAAGAATCGCTTTTGTATTTCAAGACCCATTGCTCATGGATATGACCGTTGAAGAAAATATTGCTTTGGGATTAAAGTTTCGGGGCGAAAAAAATTTTCAAACCCAAATCATTAAGTGGAGCAAAGCCATGGGGGTAGAATCACTTCTAAAACGCCGAGCAGGTCAGTTATCAGGTGGTGAGGCGCAGAGAGTGAGTCTAGCCAGAGCATTTATTTTGAATCCCGATTTGTTATTGATGGATGAACCTTTTTCCGCAGTTGACCCACAAACACGCAGTCAATTACTAAAAGATTTATCGAAAGTTTTATCAACAGAAAAACGTACTACTATTTTTGTGACTCATAATTTAAAAGAAGCCATGCAATTTGGTGATCGTGTGGCAGTGATTATGGATGGCGAGTTAAAACAAGTGGGTAAGCCAACCGAATTAATTCAAAAGCCTATACATACTCAAGTGAAGAAATTCATAACTTCAAGGAAATAAGATGAAGCATTTTTTAGTATGGATATTTTTATTCTCAATCTTATTAACAGGATGTAGTTCCGCTTCATCTACACCGATAGTTGATTCTGAATCTCAAACATTGCTTGTCTTCGCCGCCGCTTCATTGACAGATGCCTTTACCGAAATTGGAGAAAATTTTGAATCACAGAATCCAAATGTAGCTGTCACATTTAACTTTGCTGGTTCACAAGCTTTGCGAACTCAAATTGAAGAAGGCGCACCTACTGATGTATTCGCATCCGCAAGTGGCAAAGAAATGGAAACCTTGATAACAAATGCATTTGTTATCAAAGAATCTTCACAGATTTTTTTGAGCAATCAATTAATAATCATTTTGCCTGCGGATAATCCCGCTGGAATTAATTCATTAGAAGATTTAGCAATTGATGGCGTGAAAATTGTCTTAGCCGCAGAAGAAGTGCCCGTTGGCAATTATGCTCGCCAAGCCTTAGACTTAATGAATGAATCATTTGGAACAGACTTCAAAGATAAAGTTTTGGTAAATGTCGTTTCAAATGAAGATAATGTCAAACAAGTAGTAGCAAAAGTCCAGTTGGGTGAAGCGGATGCAGGAATTGTTTACACATCCGATGCTATTGCCGCACCTGAATTGCAGACGATTGAAATTCCATCTGAATTAAATATCATTGCTAAATACCCAATAGCTCCACTCGTTGAATCTGCAAATGCGGATTTGGCACAAGCCTTTATTGCATTTGTGCTTTCGGATGAAGGGCAAGCAATTTTGCAAAAATGGGGCTTTGGTTCTCCGTTACAATAGCGTATGTCATTCTGAGCCGCGTTCTTGCTTTTTGCGGCGAAGAATCTCCAAGATAATCTAAGAGACCCTTCGCTACGCTCAGGGTGACAAAGGCATGGTAATTTGAAAAAACTCCTTGACTCAAAATGGATATTCATCTTCCCAAGCATTTTTATGTTGGGATTATTCGTATTGCCTTTGTTAAGTGTTTTTCTGCGTTCAATCAATGCCGAGTTTTTTGATTATGCATTTTCACAGCAAGCACTAAGTGCATTGAAATTAAGTTTAGTCACCAGCACAGTCACAACCATTTGTGCGATTCTGTTTGGAACTCCACTTGCTTATATTCTTGCAAATTGGAAATTGAAA
>DQGV01000248.1:5688-6870 GCA_003524705.1 Anaerolineae bacterium
GGCTTGAATTGTTGATTGACTTACCAATTGTGCTTCCCCCATCTGTTGCAGGCTTGGCTTTGTTGATTACATTCGGTCGGCGCGGATTGTTAGGTTCAACATTAGAAATATTTGAGATTTCGCTTCCATTTACAACTGCGGCAGTGGTGATTGCTCAAATGTTTGTTGCCGCGCCATTGTACATTCGCTCTGCACGAGTTGGCTTCACAGGCATTGATAAACAATTAGAAGAAGCCGCCAATGTCGAAGGCGCGAATCGTTGGCAATTATTTCGTGAAGTGATGTTGCCACTTACGCGAAAAACTTTATTAAGTGGTGCAATCCTCACATGGACTCGTGCTTTGGGCGAATTTGGTGCGACAATTCTATTTGCAGGAAATTTAGAAGGCGTGACGCAAACCATGCCAATGGCAATTTATTTGGGTTTTGAAAGAAACCTCGGTGTGGCTTTGGCTTTATCAGTTGTGTTGATTGTTGTTTCGTTTTTCTTGTTGATGTTGACAAGAAGATTGGAAAAAGAAGACTGAAGTATAGAGTTGTATATAATATAAGTCTAAATTTTATGCTGATTCGAAAATTTGAAGCAAAAGACCAAATCCCTGCAAGGGGAGTCATTAATGCAGGTTTACTTGAGTATTTTGGGATTTTAGATGAATCATTAAACCCTGATTTAGATAATATTGCTTTATCGTTTAGTGATGGATGCTTTTTAGTCGGTGAGGTTGATGGGGAATTGGTTGTCACAGGCGGTTATAAACGCTTTGATGACCAGACTGTTAAAATTGAACGCGTCTTTGTTCATGCAAAATTTCGTCGGCATGGGCTTGCTTCTCAGATATTTTCGGCTCTTATTGCGGAGGCGAAAAAGGTTGGTTACAAACGCGTGGTTTTGGAAACGACTTCTGACTGGCAGGGTGCGATTGATTTTTGGTTGAGGAATGGTTTTCGGATTACACATGTGGATGATAGCGGAGAATGGTCTGAAACGTGGTTTGAACGTAAGATATAAGTAGAAGAAAAGAACCAAGCCTCCCCTTAGGAAAGCGGCGTGTTGAGCGTGTCGAAACAAGGCGGGGAATTCGTCAGATTTTTGTAAGAGATTTTTACAATCCCCTTGACTTTGTTTTGTAAGTAGGTAAAATAGCAGTTAGCACTCGGTTGATTGGAGTGCTAATTCTATGT
>DQGV01000259.1:0-6228 GCA_003524705.1 Anaerolineae bacterium
TCCGATCTCTTTCTCAATAGAAAGTGTGATGCCCGCGAAGATGTCGGTCGCGCCGTATGATTTGGTGAGGTTGTTTGTGGTTATGAGTGCCATGAGTATAGTGAATGGTGAATAGTTAATAGTAAAACGCGGATAGATTTTACTCTATCCGCGTTTTATTTATAAAGAAAAGTTAGTTTATCTTTTTAAGGCTTTCACTACATTTCTTCCACTCGCCCCGTTGACTCCGCCTCCGCCATGCACTCCACTTCCGCATAGATATAAATTATCAATTGGTGTTTTATGATTGGACCAGCCTGGAATTGGACGCATGAATAAGAATTGATCGAGCATCAATTGTCCGTGATTAATATCGCCTTCGGTTAATCCATACGTTTCTTCTAAATCTTTAGGTGTAATTGTTTTTGTTTTTACAATAGATGATTTTAGATTGGAAAAATATTCTGCCAATGTATCAATTGCTAACTTTTCAACTTTTTCACTTTCTACTTTCCACTCACTATTTTTCAAATTGTATGGAGCAAATTGGAAATGAATCGAAACTGTATTTTCAGAAGTTGTGATTTCAAGATATGGTTTTTCTGAAATTTCACCATACTTTGAAGCATCGTATGCCTTTTCTAAATATTTGATAGATGGCGCAACAGCTAATGTACCTTCTGGAATCCCATGATTTCCATTTGTTTGTAAATGAACCTTTGCTACTGCTCCGCGCATTTTGATAGATTGCGTATGCCAGACAAACTCAGGCGGTAAATCTTTTGCACCAACGAGTTTTAGTAAAGTATGTCTTGGGTCAGCAGAGGAGAGAATCATATCTGCAGAAATTTCTTCGCCATTCGATAGGACGACACCTTTTGCAATTTGATTTTCAATTTTGATTTTTGCAACTTCTGCATCTGTTCGAATCTCACCACCAAATGATTTGACTGCATTTGCCAAAGCATTCGTGATTTCACCTGCTTTCCCCACATTGACATGAGCCAATCCACCCCGATTTAACCAGTTGTGAATTAGAGTATATCCCGTCCCAGCGGACATACTTCCTAAAGTTGAATTATGAATCGCAACAGACGCAATTGCCGCTCGCACAATTTCTGATTCAAAATATTCTTCCACCAATTCCTGAGCAGACATGGGCAATGCGCGAATAAAGTTAAGCATGTCTTTTCTGCCAGCCAAGCGAAGCTCAAGACCTAACTCTAAAAGTCCATAGCCATCACGCAGATTCATATTCTTAGGCAAACGCGGCATGATAGTGGAATAGGCAGCATCTAAAATGCCCGCGGCTTTATCCATAAAACGCACAAACTCATTCCAGTTATTTGCATCTTTTTCAGAGAATCGTTTTATAGATTCAGCATCAAGCGTCAGATGATTTCCATCAGGTTGTAGAGAAATAAACGGTGGTCGAGTAGAGCGAGTGTTTTTCTCGCTCGTATCAAGACCTAATTTCAAATCTTTGATAATGTCAGGTCTTAACGTTCCGCCTGTTTGCACAGAATCGACAGTGAAATTGTCGCCAAAAGATTCAGTAACCACAGAACCACCGATAATAGAACGGCGTTCCAGGACTAAGACTTTTTTACCTTGTTTTGCTAAATACGCGGCGGAGACAAGTCCATTGTGCCCCGCGCCGATGATGATGGTGTTGTAGTGATTTGTCATGAATAAATCCTAGTATTCTTTTTTTGTTGATATGTTCTTTACGTGTTGAGTTAATTCTTTTAATATTTTTTCAATATCATCTAATGTTTTTGAACCACTTTGCATTGGTGGCATATTTCGATTTGGATCAAGAAGTTGTTGCTCAGTAAATGTTTCTCCAGATAAACTTTGATAACTGAGTTTTAGATAAATAGGAACATCTCCGAAAACCTGTGTTCCACCTGGAAACATAGAAATATCCATTCTGAATGGGAAGTTTTGTTCTATAACTGGTATTCGAAGCGGAAATTTATCCGAGAAGCTACTATGTTCCTCGAATATTTTAGGGAGGGGATCAAACGATAACTCAACATTTAATGCTGGTTGATTAAGTGCTAAAATAACTAGTTCTACAATATAGCTCTTTTCATCGTGCATTTTTAGTAAGCCACGTAATAATGGTTTTTGTAACCCTCTTCTAGCACGAATTGCTTCAACTAGAAAATGGCTTGCGGGTTCAGAGTGAGCTCCTGCTCTAATATAATATTTTTTGTCATAAGCCATATGTGGCGCAATAATACTTTCTTCAAAAGACATAACTAGTACAACACAATTATCATTGATTGAAGAATCTTTTATCTTTTTTGATATAGTTTTTATTGTGTAATTACCAACGGGTTCTACACTTGTTAAAATTTGGTCTATCCATTCACGAATACCTTGCCGACCAATATTTTCTGGAATTCCGCCATCTATCTTTCCTGAGTCGTTTACGCCTGCAATAAAAATACCACCGCCTGAATTCCAAAATGCAGAAGCTGATACAGATATTTTTTCTTTTAACTTATCTAAAGGAGTTTTACTTGACTTGTATTCGAAAGAGTCACTTTCCTCTTTAGGAATACTAAGTAAATCTTCCTCTGTCCAATTTTCAATAAATCTATAACGTTCCATCATTCTAGCCTTCTTCTTTTATATTATTTCTATGTTGGTAAAAGCCTAAAGCGTAGACCTAACTCTATTCAACAGAATCAACTTCCAGTTAAGAAAGAAGCGGATTCTTCATCCAATTACCAATTACAACTTACCATCCTTCAACATTTCTTTCGCCGCGAGCATCCCAGCCGCGCCCATCACGCCGCCACCTGGATGTGCGCCTGCTGCGCCGAAATAATATCCTTTGAGCGGTGTGCGGAAATCAGCCCATTGCGGCGTGGGGCGCAAGAAAAAGATTTGATGCAACAACAACTCGCCGTGAAAAATATTTCCGCCAGTGATGCCTGCGATGGCTTCTATATCTTTTGGCGAAATCACTTGCATGCCCACAATACATTTGCGAATGTTCGGCGCATATTGTTCGATGGTTGAAATCACGGCTTCACCCAATTGATTTCTGCGTTCATCGTTCCAACCGCCTTCCAAATCATACGGCGCATATTGCACAAAACACGAAAGCACATGTTGCCCAGGCGGCGCCATATCGGGGTCAATCATCGAAGGAAAAATCATATCGAGATACGGACGTTTTGAAATTTGCCCATACTTCGCATCGTCATACGCGCGTTCAATATAATCAATGCTCGGGCTAATCGAAACCGCGCCGCGATGCAAAACCGAATCATGACCTTTGCCTTCAAATGGCATTGCCGTAAAGTTTGGCAATTCACTCAATGCAATATTGACCTTGCCCGACGAGCCGCGTGTGCGAAAGTTTTTTATGGATGTAACAAAATCATCAGGCAGATATTTTTGTTCAACAAATTGTAAGAATGTTCTTTTTGGATCTGCCGCAGACATGACAACTTTGGATTGAATCTCATCGCCATTTTCTAAGATGACGCCTGCTGCGCTTCCATTCTTGACCTTGACCTGATTCACTGAACAATTGACTCGAATCTCAACCCCAAGCGCTTTCGCTGCGTTAAGAATGGAGCCGCTGACTCCGCCAGAACCATTCTTCGCAAAACCCCATGCGCGAAACGCGCCATCAATTTCGCCCATGTAATGATGAAGCAACACATACGCCGTGCCCGGCGAACGTGGACCTAAAAATGTACCGATGATTCCGCTGGCGGCTTTTGTGCCTTTGAGTGCATCGGTCTCAAACCATTCTTCCAATAAATCTGCAGATGATTGTGTAGCAAGTTTAGCAATTGTATACAGTTCTTTTTCTTTGAGGCTTGCTGCATATTGACCCACTTTCAACAATCCCATCATATCGCGGATGCTTAATGAAGATGGGTCTGGCGGAATTAAATTGATAATCGGTTTAATCGCTTTGGCGGCACGTGCCATCACACGCGCATATTCATCATACGCTTCTGCATCTTTCGGCGAATGACGATATAACTCACGGCGAGTTAAATCATGGTCATCCCATGCGCCGAGATAATCTCCGTTTTCCATGGGTGTAAATGTGCTGGGCAATGGCAAAATCTTTAATCCATGCTTGGGCAATTCCAAATCACGGATAATTTCTGGGCGTAACAAACTGACCACATACGAAAATTCAGTGAATTTATAACCAGGGAAAATTTCCTCGGTCACCGCCGCCCCGCCGACGATGTGTCTGCGTTCGAGCACAACGACCTTTTTCCCTGCCAGTGCTAAATATGCCGCGGCGACGAGTCCATTGTGCCCACCGCCGATAATAATTGCGTCGTATTGATTAGATGTCATGAATAATTCCTGTTAGTATTTAAATCTTCCAGTCGAATTTTGAAAATATTTGTTCAATGGAAAGGTAATTGCCTGATGGATCTGCTTCAAAGAGTGACCAACTAAGAAATACAGGCCATTTACGAAGTGCGATAATGTTAGCTCTTGCAAGTTTATTACACAGATTTTCATCATTTATAAGTTTAGTCCAATACTTTTCCAATCCTCTTGCAAGCAATAATGGAAATTGGGCCAATATTTCATAATCGAAATAGCCAAATTTGTAATCGCCCACTGGTGTTTTATCAGAGGTTGCTTGTCCATGAGCAGCCAGATGTCTCAATGCGACGAGTTGAGGGAATGTATACATATATTCAGATGTCTGAATTAAAACTATGTAATCA
The DNA here is from genome assembly GCA_003524705.1 of Anaerolineae bacterium. The sequence continues at coordinate 4,710 of DQGV01000259.1, forward strand.
GGAAAGCCTTCGTAATTATCTTTGTAATCTTCAAAAAATGAAGCCCCAAGCCACTTAAACCCAATCTCTAAGTCTTTAGTGTTTTTTCGCGTTGTTGAATTTCCATTTATACAACGTCCAAGCAGTTCAATGGCAGACGCAAATATTCCATAAGCAGGTAAATAAGTTGTAACTTTTGTATTTGGGTCTCTTAATAAAACACTTACGCTCTCGCAAATAGTGTGAATTACACCTATTACGTATGCACCCTTAATTGTTAAAGGATAGAAATCTGGGTTGCCGCCCGCATCTTGGTTAACAGATAGCCATTGTTGAGCTTGTTCATCCCAATTATCTATATTTTCAGTTGGAATTCTCAACCTTACATTTACTGGAGCTGTCATATTGTTGTATCCAATGAAGTTGATTTAATCACTTCTTCTTCCACTCTGGTTCATAAAATGGCAATTTGACCACTTTCGCAGGCGCATGTTGACGATGATGCTCGACAGTAATTTCCATTCTCACATCCGTGCCGATTTCAAAATATGGCTTTTGCAAATGTGCTAGTGCAATATATTTTTTCAATAATGGTGACCATGTTGAAGTAGAAGCATAACCAACTTGAACGTTGCCAACCAAAATCGGTAAACTTCCACGAACTGCCATGCTAGGGATTTGAGGCGGTAAATCAACTCGCTTGAAGATATTTTCCATTCCTACCCAATCCACTTCCAAACCAACCATTTTCCATTCCGAGCCTTCACGCTTTTCTTTTTCCAATGCACGGCGACCCACGAAATAACCTTGTTTATCTAATGCAACTGTCCAATCCAAACCTAATTCAAACGGCGATGATTTTTGTGATTCAATCCACGCATGAGTTGAAGATGTGTAATCTACATCGAGCATGAATAAACCTGCTTCAACGCGTGCCATGTCCATGGCGAGAATGCCAACAGGTGTGATGCCATAATCTGCGCCTGCTTCCATCAACGTATCCCAAATTTTGATGGCGTCTTTGGCAGACATCCAAATTTCGTAACCGAGGTCACCTGTGTAACCTGTTCTTGAAATCGAGACTTCGATTCCTTTGATTTTATTTTTCGTCAAGCGGAAATATTTCAATTCATCCACTGGAGTTTCAACAACCTTATTCAAAACTTTTCTTGTGTTTGGACCTTGAAAACTTAATGCGGCAATTTCGTCAGTCACTTCGCTGATTTCCACTTCCATATCAACGGCATTCATCATCAACCAACGTAAGTTTGGTTCTGCGGCAGTTAAACGAAATGTGGTTTCATCCAGCCGTGAGACTGTCCCATCATCAATCATCTTGCCTTCTTCATTGCACCAACCTGTGTATGCGACTTGTCCAATTTTCATTTTGTGGATGTCTCTGGTGGTGACGCGATGCAATAAAGCCGCCGCATCTTTTCCTTTGACGATGTACTTGATCAACGGCGAGACATCTATCAACGCCGCAGCATTGCGAATCGCCCAATATTCTCGGTCAAGCACATGCTCATACGAGCCGACG
>DQGV01000259.1:6487-6683 GCA_003524705.1 Anaerolineae bacterium
AAAATATCCCGCCCACTTGCGCCAGTTCTGTGGCTGACACAATGCGGATGTTCGTTCATGAAATGGGGTGGTTTTGAGATTTAGCATATTCTCCTAAAAAATGACGATGGACAGTAGACGGTTGACTGTAAAGCATCACACGGTCTACAATCCACTGTCTACGGTCTGTTGAAATATTCCGCTGGTGCGAAGAAAA
>DQGV01000136.1 GCA_003524705.1 Anaerolineae bacterium
TTCTAATGTTTTTTCCCAAAAAGTCAACAGTTTTATTAAAATGAAGGCTATGGAAAACTCTATTGAATTGCGCGTAGCCAGAACTTTGCAAAAACGCAAACTAACCTTTGCCACTGCCGAATCTTGTACAGGTGGGCTGATTGCACACCGAATTACCGACATACCAGGTTCTTCGGAATATTTCCTCGGTGGCATTGTGGCATATTCCTATCAAGCAAAAGTGGATTTGCTTGATGTTTCGTGGGATACGTTAAATTCAAAAGGCGCGGTTTCAAAAGAAACGGTGATTGAAATGGCAATCGGTGGAAGAAAAAAATTGAAAGCGGATATTGTCGTCAGCGTCAGTGGTATTGCGGGTCCAGGGGGAGGCACACCCGATAAACCCGTAGGCACAACTTGGGTTGGGCTGGCAACTTCCACCGTCAATGAAGCGCGGCACTTTATCTGGAATGGAAACCGTGAAGAAAATAAAAAACTATCCAGTGAGGCTGCATTACAATTTGTTTTAGATTATCTTGAAGGAAAACTTAAATGAACATTGTTGTAATCATCTCTGCTATTGCCGAATGGAATGCCGTTAAAGAAATTTTTCCAAATATTGAAATTATGCAATCACTTTATGGTGAATCAGCAAAAATAAAAATCAACGAACAAGAAATAAAAATGTATCATAGCGGCTGGGGCAAGATTGCCTCGGCAGGTATGATGCAATATGTTGTTGATAATGATAAGCCAGATGTTGTTTTCAATCTCGGTACATGCGGCGGGTTTGAAGGTGTTGTGAATCAAGGCGATGTTGTGCTGGTTGAAAAAACTTTTGTATATGACATTGTCGAATTGATGGGTGACCTTAACATTGTTGAATATTACGCCTCGACTCTTGATTTGAGCTGGCTTGCTGAACCTCATCCTTTTCCTACGTGTAAAGGTTTGATTGCCTCCGCCGATAGCGATTTACCACCACACAAAATACCTTATCTCAAATCGAAAGGTGCCATTGCAGGGGATTGGGAATCGGGCGCGTTGGCTTGGGTGGCGAACAAAAATAATATTCGCTTATTAATTCTTCGCGGCGTGAGTGACTTGGTCAATGAAAACGAAGGTGAAGCCTACGATGATTTGGCTTTATTTGAATCGCGTGCAAAAGATGTGATGAAACAATTATTTGAGCAATTACCGAAATGGATAGCAGCGATTCGTTCTTAACAAAAAGCCTCAATAAAATTTTATTGAGGCTTTCACAAAATTTATCTCGTAACATTCCAAATCATTTTGACTTCACTTGCCGTAATGCTTACAGATTGCAAAATAGCATTCTCACTTCTCCCACCAAAATTTGACAACCGATTTGCAATAGTTTGATTCCAGTTACTGATTCTTGCCTCATCAATTGCATAATTATCAATTTGTGCATTTGAAATGGAAGCAGTTAAATTTCCATTGCTTACGCCTAAATCCAAACGAAAACTCATCGTGTCTGTTTTACTTGAGTCATTGAGTCTCTGTCTGGTTCCGCTAACTAAGACATATCCATTTTGTAAACTGACAGTGATATCTTGAACCAGCGGGTCTGCAATAGATGAACTGATTATATCCTGTAATTCCTGCTGACCAATCGTTGTTTCAACCGTGAACGAACCGTCATCATTGCGTTGAATGTTTGCGTTACAAGCAGAAAGTAATAATGCAAACAAAGTTAAGGTAATTAATATTTTCTTATTCATTTGAACTCCTTTACTAAAGGTAGTACAGGAGTTCAAATCAAAAAGTTGCAAGTTAAAGAAATATGTAGTGAACAGAATCAAATTTCCACTAGATGTGAAGCGGATTTAAATCAAAAACGGACAGTCACAGACTGTCCGTTTGAATTTATTTCGTTGCCTCAAGTGTATTTTTTATCTGCTCTAAATGAGCATTGATGTGAAAGTTCGGTTGCAAAATTCCAGATGCAAAACGATAGTAACTACCTTTGTTTTCCGCAAACTCTTGCGGAATGGATTCGGTAAACAATAAAACTTCTTCAACAGAGCGACGCAATTCTTCAAGCATTAACTTGACCGATGGATATGCTTTCACAGTTGCTTCTACTTGTTGCGTGATGTTATTTCCAAATCCATCGGTTATCAGTTCATAGCCATCTATTAAACTTGCAAGAAAAGTTGTTTGACCACGTTCGTTGTGAATGAGATGCGCCACAACTTCTAATGCACTCCATTCTTTCGGGTCAGGTTTTTTCATGGCTTGTTCATCGGTGTAACCTTCAAAAACTTTTTCCAATTCTGCTAAACCAGGTTCAATTAATTCGCGTGCTTGTTTTGCAAGTTCTTTTGGATTAAATGGCACATTAGGCATTGGGCGTTTGCTTAATGTCATCATCACATTTTTCTTTTCAGCACCGCGATAAAAATTAACTTCAACCGTATCGCCGCCTTTTTTACCAGCAATCGCTTGCACCAACGTATTGAAATCACTTGTAATTTCTTTGCCCGCCATACCAATTAACACATCATCTTTTTGCAAACCTGCTTGTTGCGCGCCCATGCCATCAACTAAACCATCGAGTCGCAAACCTTCAAGCGTTGGCACACCCAAAGCCTTTGCTTGTTCGTCAGTAAAATCTCCAGGTACAATTCCCAACATGGGACGAGTCGAGATGCGTAAATCAATTCCAGTTTCTAAAATGGATTTTAGATTTTCAAGACTCTCTGACCAATGGTGCTTAAATCCTTCTGCCGCTTCTTTCCATGATTTTTCATCTGGTACTGCATGTTCAAGTTTGACTTTAACCCCAGCCTTGTTTTCTTCAAACGTCACAGTGACCTCCGTAGGCGCGGATTCATCATGTGCAAACCAACGGAATTTGACTTTTTTATTTTCATCCAATTCAAGGTAGTGACCACTCGAATAAAAATCTCCGACCCACCACAAATACATTCTGCCATTCACATGCGGTGAGACTGTTGCTACATCACATAACCACTCTCTCAACGAGGTGGAATTGGTAAACGCTCGATACGCCATTTTGACCGACGCATTCACAGAAATTTCAGCCGTTACAGTTGTCATTTCATTCTCCTGAGTTTTATTTTGATTGTAATGATTTTGCTTTGAGTTTACACCCTGCTAGGGGAGGATATTTTAACGAGGTTGGAAAGTTAAGAATTAAGAGATAAAATTTTCTGAAATGAAATTTGACCCACAAAAACATCACCGTCGTTCGATTCGTCTGAAAGATTACGATTACTCCCAAGCAGGAGCATATTATGTGACGATTAATGTGCAGAACCGCGAATGTCTGTTCGGTGAAATTGTTAATGACGAAATGATTTTGAACGAAGCGGGGATGATGGTCATTGAACAATGGCTTGCTTTGCTCGAAAGATTTCCAAATATTGAATTAGATGTTTACCAAATTATGCCTAATCATTTTCATGGAATTATTGTCATCATTGAACCCGTAGGGGCAACCCTCGTGGTTGCCCAAAACATGGATGCGCAAAATTTTGTGGATTCTCGTAATAGCAGGGCAGGCACAAGACCTGCCCCTAC
>DQGV01000325.1 GCA_003524705.1 Anaerolineae bacterium
ATAGTCATCACACCAACGGTAACGGCTTGGTCATATTTCAAACCAGTTTTACCATCGCGTAAAGATTGTTTGCCGAGAATTGGCAATGGAATACCTTTTTCTTTTGCCATTTCTTGAGCAGTTTCGTACACTTTATCTTCTGCAACGCGGCGTGAACCACCATTCACTTCTAACCATAAACGCAAACAGGCAATAATTGTCTTTTCATCTAACTCAGGGTCGCGGTTTGCAATTTCACGGTCTTCTAACAAAATTTCATCTGGGTTGGAATAACCTTTTTCACGTAACCATTCACGCGCAGTAGCACGATGTGCATATTCAGGTTCATTCAAGCGATAGACATCATATCTACGTTTATCAAGCCAATGTTCTAAGTACAAACGACGAACTTCATCATCATCTTCAATAGAGTTCGGGTCATATTCTTGTTCTCGAATCCAATCCCATGCACGTTGAGCGGCTTCTTTCCACGCTTGGTCAATAATCCAAGCACGGGCGAGTTCGGCTTCAATTTGTTCTTCACTCGTTCCATCAAATACCGGAGTGACAGCACGGAAGCCCATGCGTTTTGACGCCCAACCCAAATGCACTTCTAATACCTGACCAATATTCATACGACCAGGCACACCAAGAGGATTCAAAATAATATCTACAGGTGTACCATCTTCAAGGAATGGCATATCTTCAACAGGTACAACTTTGGAAACCACACCCTTGTTTCCATGTCGTCCTGCCATTTTGTCACCAGCAGTAATCTTGCGACGTTGCGCCACAGACACACGCACCATCATATCCACACCAGCGGCAAGGTCTGAGTTATCTTCACGAGTAAAGACTTTTACATCTACAACTTTACCGCGTTCGCCGTGAGGCATTCTCAATGATGTATCTTTCACATCACGAGATTTTTCACCAAAGATAGCACGTAACAATCTTTCTTCTGGTGTTAATTCTTTTTCACCTTTTGGCGTAATCTTGCCGACCAAAATATCATTCGGTCCAACTTCTGCGCCAATGCGGATGATTCCATTTTCATCTAAATCTTTAATTGCATCATCACCTACGTTCGGAATGTCACGCGTGATTTCTTCTGGACCTAATTTTGTATCACGAGCTTCCACTTCATACTTTTCAATATGAACAGAAGTAAAGCGGTCTTCTTGCACCAAACGTTCAGAAAGCAAAATCGCATCTTCAAAGTTGCCGCCTTCCCAAGAAAGGAAAGCCACAACCACATTTTGACCCAACGCCAACTTACCGGCATCAGTAGATGAAGAATCTGCAATAATATCGCCCTTCTTAATCACTTGCCCCTTCACCACAGATGGGCGTTGGTCAATACAAGTAGATTGATTCGAGCGTTGATATTTTCTTAATTGATAAACGCGATTTCCGCTTCGCTTCTCTTTTACGGTGATGCTTGAGCCTGTTACCGACACAACTTCACCATCCGCTTCAGCGACTACCACTTGACCAGAGTCTAACGCGGCATGACCCTCCATCCCCGTAGAAACGAGCGGAATTTCAGGTCGAACCAAAGGCACAGCCTGCGCCATCATGTTGGAACCCATCAAAGCGCGGTTGGCATCATCATGTTCAAGGAATGGAATCAACGCCGCACTGATACCTACCACTTGATGCGGGGCAACATCCATAAAGTCAATGCTTTCGGCATTTGAGAAAATGAAGCCAGAGTGATAACGGCAAGAAATACGTTCGCGTGAAAATTCTTTCTTTTCAGTTAATGTCGAATTGGCTTGTGCGATTGTATATTTATCTTCAGCATCAGCAGAAAGATAAACAATTTCATCCGAAACATACGGCACAATGTTAACTTCTTCAAGTTTTGCTAACTTCTTAGCAACTTTAGAGTCAATTTCAGTACCAGACTTGAAAAGTAATTCTTCTGATTTCGGGTCGTACACATCTTCACGCAAAGTGCGACCTTCTAACAATTCACTTGAGCCGGGCAAAGTTTTATACACTTTGCGATATGGTGTTTCAATGAAACCATATTCATTTACGCGAGCAAATGAAGCCAAACGACCAATCAAACCGATGTTTGGACCTTCAGGCGTTTCAATTGGACAAATACGTCCATAATGAGAGTGATGTACATCGCGCACATCAAAGCCGGCGCGCTCGCGACGTAAACCGCCCGGACCCAATGCAGACAATGTACGTTTGTGGCGTAACTCTGCTAATGGATTAGTTTGATCCATGAATTGCGAAAGTTGTGAAGAACCAAAGAACTCGCGTAATGCCGCAACCACTGGACGAATGTTTACCAATGTCACTGGAGAAAGTTGTTCTTGGTCACGAATAGACATGCGTTCTTTAATCACACGTTCCATACGGCGAAGACCAATGCGTAACTTGTTTTGAATCAACTCACCCACAGTTTTGACGCGTCTGTTTCCGAGGTGGTCAATATCATCAGAGCGTTCTGTTCCATTATTAATTTGAATCATACGACGAATCAAACGAATAATGTCACTTTTTGTGACAGTACGATGTGGAATCGGGATATTCAAATCAAGTTTTTGATTTAATTTATAACGACCCACTCGTTCAAGGTCATAATGACGTTGGTCAAATAATTGTTCTTCTAAAAATTGGCGAGCATTATCTAATGTAGCTGGGTCGCCGGGGCGCATCTTCTTGAAGAATTCAATCAATGCCGCTTCAGCAATTGTGTGATTAGATAAATCCCAATCAGGTTCTTGCTTAATCGTAGAGGCAATAAATAAGCGGTCGGCATTGTTATCTACATCTTTGAAGATAGATAGAATCTCTTCATCAGTACCTTGCTTGATTGGAGAATCCTTAATGCCATCATTCACGGCGGCAAGCGCACGTAAAAACACAGTGATTGGAACTGTGCGTTTACGATTAAATTTCAAAATAATATAATCAGACTTACGGGTTTCAAACTCCATCCACGCACCACGGTCTGGAATCAACTTTGCCATCGAAAGCAAACGACCCGTAGCACGGTCGGCTGGGGCTTCAAAATACACACCCGGCGAACGAATCAACTGCGAGACGACCACACGCTCTGTACCATTAACAATGAAGGTACCCTTATCTGTCATCTCAGGGAAATCACCCAAGAAAATATCTTGTTTGATAGGTTCAGGAACATCATTCCCTGCCAACAAAACAGAAACGTATAACGGACTTGCATAAGTCAAGTCACGTTCTACACATTCTTCAATTGTATGTTTCGGGTCACCAAAGCGATACTTCAAGCCCCATTGTTGTGATTCTGGGCTTCGGCTTGGGAAAAACAACTTCATTCCCTTGTTATAAGACTCAATTGGCGAAATTTCGTGGAATAAATCACCAAGCCCTTCTCGTTTCAATCTTTCAAAAGAATCAAGTTGTACTTCAATTAAGTTAGGTAAATCTAGTTTTACTGGGATTTGTGCGTAACTTTTTTGGGGCAAAGAAGATGCCATTCTTCTCTCCTAACATTT
>DQGV01000177.1 GCA_003524705.1 Anaerolineae bacterium
TGCACAGAATGCGGCGAAAAGATTCAATGCGGATTTAATCTATACATGGCTTCCACAATCGGCATTGATTGGAATTAAGTCTGGTTATCCTGTTGTGTTGGAAATGCATGCAGATGTTTCAGGAAAATTAGGCGCGTGGTGGTTGAGTCAATTTTTGAAAGCAGATGGAAAAAAATTGATGACGGTCACGACTCAGGCGTTGAAAAATGCTTTGGAGAATTCGACCAAGTTGAAGTTAAGTCCAGAAGCGGTGTTGATTGCGCCGAATGGAGTCGAGTTGGAGAAATATGTCAAATTGCCGAGTCCATCTGAAGCAAGAAATCAATTAAATTTGAAACAAGGATTAACCGTTGGATTCACGGGTCATATTTATAAAGGTCGCGGTGCAGATTTGTTGTTTGAGTTAGCAAAACAAATGCCACAAATAAATTTTTTGTGGGTGGGTGGCACGCCTGAGTTGGTGACGTTTTGGAAAAATAAATTGCATGAAGCCAATGTTTTGAATGTGACCATGACGGGTTTTGTAAAACATGATGTGATTCATTTGTATCAAGCCGCGGCGGATGTTTTGTTGATGCCGTATTCGAGTTCGATTTCGGCGAGCAGTGGGCAGGATATTGCGGAGGTGATTAACCCGATGAAGATGTTTGAATATATGGCTTCGGGACGGGCAATTGTGTGTGCGGATTTGCCATCGATTCGGGAAGTGTTGAACGAGGGGAATTGTGTGTTTGTAAGTGCAGAGAGTAGAGAACAGAGAGTAGAAAATTGGAAAGCGGAAATTGAAAAATTGCTGGCGGATGAATCTTTGCGGATGAAGTTGGGAAGTCAGGCACAGGAAGATGTGGAGCAGTTTAGTTGGGTGAAGAGAGAGGAGAGGATATTGAACAAGTTTATATAAGATTATGCTAGTCTGGGTTTGAATTGAAAGTATTGTTAATTTTTTCTTTTAGTGTATTTCTATCCCATAAAACAATTGAATTAGCACGTGCAAGTTGTTGTGCAGATTCGGTAAAATGATTATTGGTAATTACCATTGCTTTATCTAATCGATAATAATTTTTTCCAGCGACTGCTTCTTGAATTGCTCGATTACCTATAGTGCCTGAATAACATTTTGTTTGAATACCAATTTTGACCCCATTTTTTGAGGCAATAACATCGATACCTTGATCTCCTGATGCCTTAGTAACTTCTGTTTCATAACCAAGCCTAGAAAATAGATCTGCAATGAAATTTTCAAACTCTTGACCAGTCATCAAATCAATATCGTCAATTGTATACTCCCCTTCCTGTGTCAAGCGTTCTAATGCGCTATGAATACGATCTGTAGATATTTCAACTTCAAGTGTTATAGTTAGTGTACGGGGTTTACCAGTTGATGGCGAATTTATTGCATCATTAATTTGCTTTAAAAGCCCATGACCAAACTGCTCAATACTTGTCGAAATACCTTTTGACAGTGCATCAATCTCTCGGCGGATTTCTTCGTATCGTGAATCTACTGGAGTATTTTGCACAATTTGTGACCATGCAATGGCTTGATAATAAAAAACAACAATTTTTCTCGAATATTCTACAATTCCTCCTATATTTTCTGACATACTAGATATTTCATAGGCATTAGAGTTTACTAGGTCAGTTAGTTGATTTAATATGACTAAAATTTCTTTGTTTTTCTTGCTTAACCAATCTATTAAATCAGGAAGTGCGGATATCTTATCGGGTATTACAGTTTGCGCATTATGACCGCGTTGGAATAATCTATTAACTGTTTCAATTTCATCAATAATCACTTGAGCAAAGAGTCTATATTCCCACAAACGAGGTTTTTCTGTTACTATTTGAAGTGCTTTTGTAGTTAATCCTAATTTTTCTATTGTCATTAGCATTCTCACATCAAACTATTTTTTCAAATTATTTACTAGATGTTTCAACGATACCAAAGAATTTAAGATCAGGCGTGAACGGATTTTGTGTTGTTTCATAAAGATTCGAATGGATAAACTTTATAATTTCCTCAGTATCTTTTAAGAATCGTTTTGCGTGCTGTGGTGTACAGTATTTTTCCCATTTAGCTTCAGGTTTGTTTGGCATAGTTTCTATAAGCCAAGATGTTTTTCCATGTGCTAATTGGCTTCGGATTTCAAATATTATCTTGAAAGATTGAAATGGACGTCGAGAGAAATCAATAGATATTTTAATAGGATTTCTTTTTTGGGGAAATCCACTTAATGTGATCTTCTCTACTTGCAACCGTTCACTAGCAATAAGTTTCAATTTTGCAGAAGGATTAAGTCGTTCTAAGCCTTCTTCCCAAAACTGAAATTCTGTTGCTCCTACATGATTTAGATATGCTTCAAGGGATAACGCACAAAAAAGTATACAACTCATAGAATCGTAAAAAAAATTATCCTCACCTTTTTCTACCCTTTCTAATGAAAGTTCTGCTACTTTAAATAAATGCACATATGTTTTCATATGTTTTACCGCAACATTTGTTCTTTTCGTTTCTTGCTTTTTATTTCTTTTCATAGTATCCCTTTAATATTTCCAATAAATAAACTCTGTTATTGCTGAATAAACAATTATTTCCCAACCATCAAAAAGAAATTCTCTCCAAATTTCTCAACACTCACTTCAAACCCTAAACCTACTAACTTCTTTTGCAAATCTCCCAAATCATAAAACACTTTGATAATTGTAAATTCTTGCTCTCCCAACGGACGTTTGGCATAAATCTCTTTTTCGGCAATGGCTTTGTCTGCATCGCTTGGCGCATGTTGGTCAACGAAGGCAATCGTTCCATTTTTATGAAGAGATTTTTTTACTTTGTTTAGGAAATCATCAATTGCATTTGGCGGGACGTGTGATA
>DQGV01000179.1 GCA_003524705.1 Anaerolineae bacterium
TCTTTTGGTAATTTGAATTTTAGCCAAATCGGAATCACTGAAAGCAGAATTACGATTGCTGTAATTGTAAAAGGAAAGGTTGGACCAAAGTTCTCCCATAATTGAGAACCAATCCATGGGGCAGGTAAAGAGACTACGCCTAAACTTGTGCTGAACAAACCAAAGGCAAGTCCGCGTTGTTCTTTTGGAACTGCTTTACTAATCAATGATTGATAAGCGGGACCCGAAATACCTGCGCCAAGTCCAGCTACTGCCCAACCAACGTAATACCACCATTGATATAAAGCCCCTTGCGGAATATTTATCAAGATAAATAAAGCGCCGGAAAGCAGAACCATGCCTAATGCAATTGGGAAGCGTTCACCCATCTTATCTGAAAGCCAGCCACCAGGAATCGTGCTGAGCATCATAAAAATTCCAAACATCGAAGTGACCCAGCCGATTTGTTGATAATTCAAGCCACCAACTTCTTGCATATAGACCGGGAATAAATTTCCAGAAAATTGGAATGAAACATCGCGTAAGCCGTCGGTGATTAACATCCAAGTGATTAATCCGCCGGAGAAAATCAAGCCAGCCATTGCACCAAAATTGGATTTTAAATTTTGAAATGTCAATTTTTCAGTATTGGATTTTGAAGTTTTTGCGGCTTCGCGTGCCATGCCTAAGCGAATCAGCATGGCAACAAAGTAAAACACGCCAGCGATAAATAACATTAACTTGAAACCGTAAGCACCTGTTAACAAACCACCTAATGGCGGACCAACGACCATGACGATCATAAAGATGGCTTGAGAAATTCCATATACTTTTCCGCGATTTTGTTCACTAGAATGTTCGGCAATGAAAGCATCAAAACTTGGTCCGACCAATGAACGCGCAACTGCACCAACAGCTGTTGCTAATAACAACCATTGCCATGTATCGGCTAACACCAATGGAAAGTATGCTAAAAAGCCAAATACACTTCCGATAGCAATTGCTTTTAATCGTCCAAGTGAATCAGAAACCCAGCCGCCTAAAATCTGTAATAACAAAGGCACAAATTGAGACAAGGTGAAAAATAAACCAATGTCTGTAATTTCTGCATTTAATTCTTTGAGATATAACGGCAGTAACCCATCGTACATACTTCCGCCGATATTGGCAAATACCATACCAGCCAGAAATAAAATCAGGATGCCGCTTAATAAAGGTTGTTTTTTTACTGTTTCCATTCTTATCCTATAAATACTTGCACTTTTTCACCATCTTCCCTATCATCTACATGCACAATGATGGGGTCAGTGAAACCTTGGTTTGCCATAGCAATGGCTTGCACAACATCATCTACATTTGTGTTTTTCAAACCATCAATGCGGCTTCCAAAATTTTTGATGAACCAGCCCGCAAACTTAATCGGCAAAGGAAATGCGATTGAAATTTTTCGCGGACCATCTTTATCTTTTTTTGAATTTGTTCGGTCTACGTTTACATAGATCCAACGAGAATTTTTACTGCCCACGCCCAGCACAATTAACAAAATTCCAAAAAATAGTGGCAGGCTAAAACAGTAAAACCAAAATTTCAAGCCAGCATTTTGTTGAATGGAAAATAAAATCCATGAAAACAAAACTGTAGATAAGATTCCAATGCCCAAAATCGAGTTGGAGAAGAAACCTGCTCGCTTGCGAACTTGCTCTAACTCTGGAGCATCGCTTCTTTCTCCCGTATCAATGGGTACTGACATTATGACTTGAGGCTCATCCTCAGCATTGTCTTCATCTAAGGCACGCATCAAGGTGGCGGCTTCTTCGGCACTGATTTTTCCATCAGCGACCATTTGTAAAATTTTTCGGCGTTCTTCAGAAGACATTACCAATCTCCTTCATCGGATGAATCCCAATCTTGTGAATCATCTTCATCCAAAGCACGGATTAAAATCACAGCTTCATCGGCGGTGATTTTTCCATCAGCAACCATTTGTAAAATTTTTTGGCTTTCTTCAGCAGACATTACGAGCCTCCTTCTAACGATGCCAATAACTTTTCTGCTTCTTCAGCAGTGATTTTCTTCTCTTGCAGCATTTTCAAAATTACCAAACGTTCTTCATCAGATACTGGTGATTTGTTAGGCATAGGCACACCTTTTGCCGGTGAACCTGTGATATCCCATTTCCATCTGCCAATTTCCAACGCACCTTTGAAGCGTCTGCCACGTCTTTCTGCATCTCGTGTTTTATTTTCAATGCGACGTGTGGCCTCATCAATTTTTCGTTGAGCGCGTTCGGTGGCTTGTTCTACACGGCGAGAAATTCTTTCACCAAAACCAGACCAATCCATGCCAATGCCTGCAAAGTTGCCAAAGTCTTCGGCAGAATCACCTGCATCTGAACGGTTTGAAATGCGAATGTCGCCACCTGCACTTAAGGACATGGTTGCGGAACCATCCCCTAATGTAATGACTCTACTCGTGGCGTCTTTATCTTGTTCTACGCCTTCCCAATCCACATCAATTTTGTCGGCACTTAATGTGAGTGTGGCGTTTGCTTTGGGCGGCATAACCAATAAAATATCGTCACCAGCATTGATGGCATAGGCATTGCCCGCTTGCGGATTAAGATACAAAACAATATCTTCGGCTACATTGACGTTTACATTTCCTTTCACATCACGCAGGGCTACATCATCTACAACAGAATCGAGGGCAACATTACCTGCCACATCACGAATGGAAGCATCACCATGAATTTGTTTTGCAGATACATTGCCTTTGGCACCCCGCAGACTTAAATCTCCGTGCACATTTTCAATAGCAATGTTATTTACATCACGAATCGAAAGGTCACCAGAGATTTCGCCTAATTGAATGCCACCGACAACACCGCGAACAGAAGAATCACCATTGATTTTTTGAATGGAGATACTTGCGCCTTTCGGAAGCCTGAGGGATAAGTCATCGTTGCAGGATAGCTGAATCAAGTCACCATCTTGTGTGAGGCGGAGTTCTTCATCATCTGCTTTGATTAAAATATCATCACCCTCCCAACCCACCAGACTCAAATCACCATCAATTAATTCAATTTCAATTTTAGGTGTGCGTCCTGCTGAAATGGTCTTAGACATGATTTATTCCTCCTCGCCGCGTAAAATACGCATAGCTTGCTCGGCATTAATTTTGCCGGCTTCTAAATCTGCAATCACTGTGGTTCGTGTTTCTTCACCGACATCGGGTGAATCATCTTTGCCGGGTTCGTAGCCCAAAGCGCGAATGACCTCATGCAAACGGTTGCGAATGGTTGGGTAAGATAACTCTAACTCTTGTTCCATGCGATTCAGTTTGCCTTCTAAACGTACAAATGTAAAAATAAAATGTAATTGTTCCGGTGTTAAGTTTGAGAAATGCCCCATAGCAAAATGACCTTCTAAAGCAGTGTCGCACGAATTACAATGTAGGCGCACAATCTCAAGTTCAGATTGGCAAATTGGGCAAATGGTTGGAGCGGGTCTCATCAGGGCTTTCTCCGATTTTTATTTGAAAAAATTTGTCTGTCGGTTCAAAAATCTTAAGTTTGGCTTCAGAAAGTTAATTTTTATTCAGGATTATGTCAAAATTATAAACATTTTTTTCGATTTGTCAAGTTAAATATAAAGAATTTCAAGGTCAATTTCAATATTCTTGATGTTTTTGAGAGAAAATACCCTATTTTCGGAGGTTCACTTTGATTCGCTCCCTTTATTACACCACTGGAAAACCTGTCCGTACTGATATTCCACCTGCTGAATTCCCGCGCCTCTTACGTGACCGTAGAGGGTTGCTGTGGGTCGACTTTATGTCTGAACCTGAACAGATTGCCGAACCCATCCTACGCAGTTTCAATTTCCACCCCCTCGCCATAGACGATGCCTTACAAGAGACCCACACGCCCAAAATTGACGATTGGGGCGATTACATTTACATCGTCCTGAACGTGATGAATTACAAACGAGAGCATGGGGTGTTTGAATCTGAAATTGACGAACTTGATATTTTCCTCGGCAAAAATTTCGTTGTCACCTTCCACGACCAATTAATTTCAGCCGTAGAAGATGCTTGGTCTGCTTGCCAAAGAGATGTCCGTCATTTACACGATGGACCCGACCATTTGCTGTATCGAATCACAGATTCACTCGTCAATAGTTATATGCCGCTGGTTGAGCAAATTGATAATCAACTTGACCAAATTGAAGACCATATATTTGATAATCCCTCTCGTAATACATTGGAACAAATCTTTGCATTGAAACGTACCTTGCAATCTATGCGAAGAATTATTCTTCCCCAACGTGAAGTATTAAATAAACTCGCCAGAGATGATTATCGCGTGATTGACCCAAAAGACAGAGTCTTCTTCCGTGATATTTATGACCATCTAGTACGCTTGCACGACATCAACGAAAGTTTACGAGACCTAGTCAGCGGCGCAATGGATACTTATTTATCCGTCATCAACAACCGCATGAATGAAGTGATGAAAACGCTGGCTATCATCACCACTTTGTTTATGCCAATTACGTTCGTGACAGGTTTCTTTGGAATGAACTTCTTTGAACCCGTTGCGAATTTAGTCGGCTGGACGACACGCGAAGTGTTCCAAGTCACTGTCGGCATTATGCTCGGCTTGCCTATTGTCATGTATTTGTGGATGAGAAGACAGACTTGGTTGTAGGATAAAGGTTAAGTATGAAAGAGATAAATTGATGAGTAAAGAATTAATCACAACTACTATCAGTAGTCTTGTAGATCATGGCAGTCTTGCTGGCGCAACGGTATTAGTTTGGCAAAATAATGAAGTCATACATGCTACGGGCGTAGGTTGGAGAAATATAGAAGCTAAGCTACCAATGGAGAGGGATACATTGTTTCGTATTGCATCAATGACAAAACCTATTACATCTACACTGGCACTTATGTTATTGGATGAAGGTCGGTTTGCGCTAAATGACCCAATTACACATTGGGCACCTGAGTTTTTGCAAATGCGCGTTCTGCGCTCGTCTACAGGCTCATTGAATCAAACTAATCCAGTGGAACGGCTAATCACCTTTGAAGACCTGCTAACCCACCGTTCTGGACTAACCTATGCAGATTGGCATTCTGGTCCCATAGTACAGGCATATAAAGAAGCACTAGGCGGTGATATAGACAGTGAAGTACACCCCGATGATTGGATTGCCAGACTTGCCGCGCTACCTTTGATAGATCAACCGGGAGCGGCATTCCACTATGGTCACTCAACGGATCTCTTAGGCTTAATCATTGCACGCATGGAAAATGAACCACTGGGCGATATACTCAAACGCCGAATCTTCAACCCGCTTGGAATGAATGACACTGGCTTTACTGTACCCTTTGACAAACAACACCGACGAGCCCAGTCGTACGGGTTTGATGATGCTGGTCAACTATGTAAGCGTCTTATAGGTCCAGGGGGCTCGTTCTTACCCGAACGACCCGAAGAGATGGCTTATGTGTCTGGTGGACAAGGACTTTGGTCTACAGTAGATGATTATCTTACCTTCGCACGCATGTTCTTAAATGAGGGAACTGTAAATGATGTCCGCTTATTAAAACCTGAGACTTTGAAACGAATGGTTACAAATTGTCTGAGCGAGAATCAACTGGTAAATGCTAGGTCAATACTTAATGATGGTCATGGATTTGGATTAGGTGTTGCAATAGTACTTGATCCTCAAAAAGCAAGTCCTCAACCTTGTGGCGGTGGAATGGGTGCTGTTGGTTGGCCTGGTGCTTTCGGAGGTTGGTGGCGAGCCGACCCTAGCAACAATTCTATATTAATCTTCTTAACACACAACATGCTTGAATTGGAACAAATTTTTGATGGTATTGGTATTGGTGCATTTGATGCCATCACACAATTTCAAACACAATCTATGGCTTTACTGCAACAGAACAGGTAACATAAAATGAACAATATCATATTCATCACAGGAATGGCTGGTGTAGGAAAAAGCACAGTTGGACATCTAGTAGCTAAGCATTTTCCAAAAAGCCTTTTCATTCAAGTTGATGAACTGCGTGAAAAAATGGTGAAAGGATATGCAAGACCAGAAAATGGTGTTTTTACAGAAGAAGTAATCCAACAATTTCAAATGGCACGCTCCACAGCAATTTATATGGCACGTTTATATGCCAATCACGGCGTGGATGTTGTCATTGATGACGTCTGTGTTCCGTTCAATTTTGTTGAGCAGTATGCAGCGCTTTTTGAAATGACGAGCGTTTATCGTGTTTTGCTATACCCAAAAGCAGACATCGTGGTTGAGAGAATAAAAAAACGAGGCGGTCCTTTGGAACATATTAATCATGTTCCTACCATATATAACTTCTTAGACTCAATGCCAAAAGATAGCTGGATTGTATTGGATTCAAGTGATTGGACTATTGAACAAACAGTCAATGCAGTTCTATCCAATATATCCTAGAGTTTCTTCCTAAAAATCCTGCAATTTTTCACCTGCCAAAACCTCCCCTCCAAGCCTTGACAACTGAACAGGTGTTCGAGTATTATTCCTAGCACAAATGAGCGAAGAATGCTCAGCAGTGCCAGTTTTCTGGCAGGAGATTTTCTATGATGATGATGGTTCGAAAAAGCAAAGGTTTAGGCGAACGCCACCAGAAAATTCTGGATTTTATCGCTTCGTATCAACGCGAACACAAACACCCCCCTTCCATTCGTGAAATAGGTGAATATTGTGATATTTCCTCTACTTCGGTAGTCAATTATTACCTCGACCAACTCGAAAAAGCAGGTCTGCTCGAACGTGACCGAAAAATTTCGCGTGGTATGCGTTTAGTTGGAAATACTCCCCTCGGAGATATGCTCCGCGTTCCAGTTTTGGGTGTCATTCAAGCGGGTGAGCCCATCCCCGTCCCCGCTTCGGATTTCTCTTTATTTGATGCTGATGAATCTGTGGAAGTCGCTACTTCCCTGATGCCTGCCAAAGAAAAAGGCAAAGACTTGTTCGCCTTGCAAGTGCAAGGAGACTCAATGATTGATGCCATGATTAACGACGGCGACATTGTCATCCTCAAGCCTGCTCAAGATGCACGCAATGGTGATATGGTGGCAGTCTGGTTAAACGACAAAAACGAAACCACCCTCAAATATTATTTCAAAGAAAAAGATGGTTATCGTTTACAACCTGCTAATCCGCAATTCAAGCCGATTATGATAAAAAAGACCGAGCCGCTTGAAATCAAAGGTAAAGTGGTGATGGTCATTCGCAAAGTGGATAGATATAACTAATAAAGAGATTAAAAAAAGAGACGGTTTATCACCGTCTCTTTTTGATTTAAGAAGTGTATTAACTTATATCAGTAGGGACACAGCGAAAAATTTTATCCTCAAAATCAATTATTGACTCGCTGTGTCCCTACAATTAGATAAGGAGTCAATCATGTACGGAACCATTGCAAAGTTTCGCGTCAAGCAAGGGGTAGATAAAGCCGAATTCAAGAAAAAGATGGATTCATTTGATTCAGCCCAAATCAAAGGGTGGATGGCAGATTATATTTTCCAAATGGATGCAGACTCAGATGAATTTTATCTTGTGGCGGTATTTCGAGATAAAGAAGCGTATCAAGCCAATGCAGATGATCCAAGTCAGCATGAGAGGTATTTGATTTTCCGTTCGTTTTTGGATGCAGATCCTGAATGGAATGATGGTGAGATTGTCTCAGCGACGGGTCCGAATGCAAAATAAAGTTTGAGATTACAGAATCAAGTATCCCCTAAGTATGAAGCGAAAAAAATAGACTGTTCAATTGAACAGTCTATTTTTTTTATCTCAAAGAAATTATTCGACGACGACTTGCGCGCCAGCTTCTTCGAGTTTCTTTTTGGCATCTTGAGCGGCATCTTTGCCAACGCCGGTGAGCACTTTGGAGCCAGCGGCTTCAGCCAAGGCTTTGGCTTCACCGAGACCCAATGAGGTGAGTTGGCGAATGACTTTGATGACGTCAATTTTCTTGGCGCCAGCGTCTTTGATGACGACATCGAATTCAGTCTTTTCTTCGACTGGTTCAGCGGAACCACCAGCGGCGGCGCCACCCACTGCGGCAACGGCTACAGGTGCGGCGGCAGATACGCCCCATTTTTCTTCAAGTTTCTTGACGAGGTCGGCGGCTTCGAGAACGGATAATGTGGAGAGTTCTTCCACGAGTTTTTCTAATTTGTCGGACATTGTTTAGCACTCCTTGCTAATGATTTTTGAATTGAAATTTTTATACGGTAACAAACTTATGCGGCGGCAGGAGAAGCACCCTTCTCTGTGAACGCCTTGACAACAGCGGCGAGTCCGCGTGCGGGTTCTGCAACCGTACGGACGAGTTTGCTGGCTGGGGCTTGCAATACGCCAAGCAATGTAGCACGCATAACGGGCAACGGCGGCATATCGGAAAGCGCATTTACCTGAGCGGCATTGAGCGTTTTGCCAGACATGAAACCGCCTTTTACTTTTACGAAATCGTTGCCTTTTGTGCCATCTTTTAATGCTTTGGCGGTTGAGGCAGGGTCGCTAAAAGCAAAAGCAATCGCAGTAGATTTGACGAGATAATCTTTTGGGAGTTCCATGTTGTTATCAGCAAATACACGGCGAGCCAATGTATTTTTGACAACGTGGAATTCGCCACCAGATTCACGAATCTTCGCGCGCAATGCATCGAGAGATTTCATGTTGGTGCCTGTATATTCTACAAGCAAGACAGCCTGACTGCGTTTAACCCAATCATTGTATTGGGTCAATACTTCTTCTTTACGTTCTTTTGAAATTGCCAAAGGTCTTTCACCTCCTTTCAATTAAAAAGTCTTTGCCACTTAACG
>DQGV01000122.1:0-437 GCA_003524705.1 Anaerolineae bacterium
TTCATAATCACTGATACCTACCATACCAATCACATTTTCACTGCTCATAATTGGCAATGCAACAAAGCTTTTTTCCATTTCTGTGCCAGGCAGAACTTGTGAACCAACTTTTTCCATAAAGCCGGGGATGTCCTCATTTACGACCAGCATTTGTTTTGTATCATATACATATTTGGACATGCCTGTGAATGATGAAGGATCAATGGAAATTCTGTTACCTTTCTCCATGAGGTATGGATAATATACTTTGTCGTTTGGGATATCGAACAAGCGAATATCTATGTTATGACTATGCAATATCTCACCTAGTTTTTCACCAATGAGTTCATAGATGGATTGCATATCCAGTTTGGATGCCAACCCTTCTTGTACACTATTGATGATGGCGAGTTCAGCCGCACGGTCTTCGGTGACTTTTAAGAGGCGTTGGGTTTCAT
>DQGV01000122.1:679-7629 GCA_003524705.1 Anaerolineae bacterium
TTTAAGAGGCGTTGGGTTTCATCAAAGAGGCGTGCATTTTCGAGGGCAACACTCATGGAGTTGGCAAGCGTTTGTAAGAGACGCACATCTGATTCTGTAAAGGCATTTTCACGATCTACATTTTGGAGACTCACAGACCCTTTGACAATTTGATCCACAACTAATGGCACAATGATATGAGATTTTGGCATTTCTGTATCAGGCACAACGGTGATATTGAATCCCAATCCGCGCATGCTTTCTTGCCAATTTTGATTGATGAAGATGGGTACACGTGTGCGAATCAGATGTTGATGACCTGCTGTTAATGGATAAGGATCGGCGAAAAAGAGTTCTCCTTTTTCAATTCCAAAATTCAATATGTTCAATTGTTTTTCATGGTCAAAGGTGACAATGGTTACGACTTGGGCATCGAACACTTCTCGAATCTTTTCGCCCAACAAATTGTAAATTGACTGTATATCAAGTTTAGATGCCAAACCTTCTTGGACACTGTTGATAATGACAAGTTCTTTAGCACGTTCTTCGGTGATTTTTAAGAGGCGTTGGGTTTCATCAAACAGGCGGGCATTTTCAAATGCCACACTTAAACTGCTGGCAAGTGTGGTCAACAATCGGAAATCGGATTCATCGAAAGCATGTTCACGGTCAATATTTTGGATGGAGATCACGCCACGCGCTTCTTCACCAATCACCAGTGGAACCCAGATGCCCGATTTGGGTGCTTCGCCTCCACCACCAACAACAAACGACCCAACCTCTTCCATTCGTTTGACCATGTCCTCATTGATCATGAGTGGTTGGCGTGTACGCATGACAACGGGAGTAAAGCCAGTTTCAGATAATGGAAATGGTTCTTGCGTTAGGCGTTGACCTTTCTCGATGATATAGGGAAATGCCAACAATTTCGTCTGACGATCATAGGTAATAATGGTAACTGACTGTGCATCGAAGGTTTCTTGTACTTTATCGCCCACGAGATCGAAGATGGCTTGAATATCCAATTGAGATGCCAAGCCTGCTTGCACACTGTTGATGATGGCGAGTTCTTCGGCACGTTCTTCGGTGATTTTTAAGAGGCGTTGGGTTTCATCAAACAGGCGTGCGTTTTCTAATGCAGTGCCTAATGAGGCGGCAATGGTAGTTAATAAACGTAACTCAGATTCACCGTAGGCATTCTCGCGCTCATAGTTTTCCAAAGAAATTGTCCCTAGCACTCGATCACTACTGATAATTGGAACAGTCACCGATGATTTGCTTTGGTCTGTTCCGGGTAATATAGCACGGGTAATTCCGCCAGCGGTATCTGTGGCTGTGTTGAAAACAATAGGTTGACGATTCTTAACCATTGTCTCAAGTATCCCGCCTGGAGTTGGATGATAAGGTTCAACTGTCAATCTTTCGCTATGTTCATATTGATAAAGTGGATGTACTAAATTAGCTTTTTCATCATACCAATTTATGTAAAGATCAGGCGTGTTAAACACTTCCCGCAATTTATCGCCGACCAAATCGACAATGGCTTGGAAGTCCAACTCGGCGGCGAGTCCCTGCTGAATAGAGTTGATAATTTGTAATTCAGCAACACGTTCCTGTTCAGCTTTGAAGAGGCGTTGGGTTTCATCAAAGAGACGGGCATTTTCTAATGCAGTTCCTAGGGACGCGGCAATTGTTGTAAGTAAACGAATTTCAGATTCACCATAAGCATTTTCACTTTCATAGTTTTCGAGATGAATTGTTCCCAGGACGCGGTCACTGCTTATGATGGGAACAGTGATAAGAGATTTGCTTCGATCAGTTCCAGGAGCTGTTTGTGAATTATTTTTTACATAATCGGCTTCTGTGTTCCATACAATAGGTTTGCGGTCTTTCCTCATCTGTTCAAACGACCCCTTTGGTGTCGGTGGGCGCGGTTCAATACTCAGCCGTGTTCCATGTTCAAACTCATAGAGATAATGGATGATATTATCTTTTTCATCGTACCAACGAATACCAAGGTCGCCTGTGTTGAGCACTTCACTTAATTTATCGCCGACCAGATCAACAATGGCTTGAAAGTCCAACTCGGCGGCGAGTCCTTGCTGAATGGAGTTAATAATTTGTAATTCAGCCACACGTTCTTGCTCGGCTTTGAATGATTGCGCGTTTTGCAAAGCCATGCTCATCGCATTGCATAAAGTCTCTAGTAAACGAATGTCAGATTCACTAAAGGCATTTTCCTTTTGGTAGGATTGGAGTGATACTGCGCCAAGCACATTGTCGCTAGCAATGATGGGAACATAAACCAGCGATAAGGGATTCTTTTCTCCCTTCATAATGTAGGAACCTGTCTGTGCGCTTCGTTCCTCCATATTTTCATTTACAACAATCGTTTTGCGCGTCTGAATGGCTTCACCTGAAAAGCCGCCGATGGGTGCGGCTGGAAACTCAGCCTTTTCCCCTTCTGCAACGCCGTATGGAAATGCCATTGTTTCATCTGCGGGGTTGTAAGTCCCTATCAGCAGGATATCTGGTTTGAAGATTTCATATAACCTACCACCGACAAGTTTGATAATTTCATTGAATTCGAGTTTGGCGGCGAGACCCTCCTGCACGCTGTTGATGATGGCTAATTCATCTGTACGTTGTTTTAATTCTTTTCGTAAATCACTCACATCGTTTGAAATTACAGGCAGATTTGACTTCGTCATCTGACGAGTCTTCTTCACCCCAACCGCCTCTTTACTTGCCTTCGGCTTGGCTACTTTTTTCTTGATAGTTTTACCTACACTTGAAACTTTCTTCGCCATACCGAACTGCTCCTCAAAGCATCATTTTATTAATCATACAGTTTGTCAGAAGGAAAGTCAATGAAATCATGTCATTGCGAGCCGCGTTCTTGCACTTCGCGGCGAAGCAATCTCCAACATGAGTAGCACAGCCCGATTGTGACGGAGATTGCTTCGGCGAAAGAGCATCGCCTCGCAACGACATTCTATTTTGTATTAAAACTCAACTTCTCTTTTACAGCCATTGGCAAATCAGGTAACTTACTACGTTCAATCAAAAAGGTGGTCACTTCAGTCAACTCTTTGAAAATATGATGTTGCCGCAACGCGCCTTCCAAATACCCCGCACCACTGGTGCCGCCTGTGCCAACGCGCATTCCAATCATTCTGCGCGTCATCAACATATGCCGATACCGCCATTGCGAAAGCAACTCATCAATATCAATTAACGTCGTCAATAAATCAAATGGCAAATGAAAAATCGGCAAGTTACGATACATCATAATAAATAAAATCGCCCGCATAGCATGGAAAGAAAAATCACCAGAGCCTTCTTGATAAAAGACTTTTTCTAATTCATCCAAACGCCCTTGCTCCGCTTTCGATAAACTATTCCCATACATTTGCTTGTAATCACTCCAAAACTTTTGACTGCCTTTTTCAACAGGAAATAAATTTTGATAATCCTTCCAAAGCGACTCATCGAAGAAGGGAGTCCGCTCTGCCCATTTGACGATTAACTCCTTCAATGTCGCCTCTTTTTCTACGTGGGAAATTGATTCGTAATCCTGCTGGTTGAATCCACCGGGACGCGTATTTTTGTAATACTCGGCTTTATATCTGTGCTCCAATTTCAAACCTAATTTTGCTTCAATGATGCGAAATTGCAAACTTTGGAATCCAGAAGAGGGTTGCAATAAATTTCTAAATTCCAGAAAATCCATCGGCGTCATCGTTTCCAGAATCCCCACTTGCTGATTCAACACCTCCAATATTTTGACCACGCGCTTTAACTTATGCACTGCAATGCTCATTTCCCCCGCATTGTCATTGACGTTATCCTTTGAAAATATCTCCTGCACTTGGTCTACCTCGTGGATAATCTGTTTAAACCACAACTCATACGCCTGATGAATCACGATGAATAACATTTCATCTGTCGCAAATCCACTTTTCGGATGTTGGCTATTTAATATTTTTTCTAATTCAAGATAATCAGAGTAATACAAATCACTTTTTGAAGTCATGGGCTTTATCCTTTTATTTTTATTATAAGTTATTGTATTCCGTCATTGCGAGCGAGTGAAACGAGCGAAGCAATCTGATGATTAAGTTGGAGATTGCTTCGCCGCCTACATGCAGAGTGGCGGCTCGCAATGACGAGACTGCCTGTTAACAATCCCAGTTGCAAACTTGATTTCGAGGGGTATAATTAACCAGTCTTTAACGCACCACCTCTGCAAGTTATCTCATTCAATGAAGGAACTGCATGTGACTAAAATATTTTTTGCAACAGACATTCACGGGTCAGATATTTGCTGGAATAAGTTTTTGAATGCGGGCAAGTTCTATGAGGCTGACCAATTAATCCTCGGGGGCGATATGACAGGCAAAGCAGTTGTGCCATTTATTCATCAAGGCGGGGCAAATTACCGTGTCACTTTGCTGGAACAGGTGTTTGATATCACAAATGAAGACGAATTAACGGATATGAAAAAGCGTGTCCGTAGTCGTGGTTATTATCCTTATATGACCAATCCAGACGAAATTGCCGAACTCGAAAAAGACCCAGAGCGCGTCAGCAAAATCTTTTTGCAAGAAGTATTAAAGGTTGTACAAGAATGGATGGAGATTGCTGATAGAAAATTAGCTGGCACTGGCATGAAGGTCTATTGTTGTCCGGGCAATGACGATATGGATGAAGTGGATGAAATTCTCATGGAAAGCAGAACGGTTATCCATTCAGAGGGGAAGGTTGTTACTTTAGCAAGTGGACATGAAATGATAGCCTCCGGTTGGAGCAATAAAACGCCGTGGAATACGCATCGTGAAGAGGACGAAGATCAACTCAAAGTCAGGTATGAAGCGATGACATCACAATTGAAGAATCCGCATTCAGCCATTTTCAATATCCATGTGCCGCCTTATAAATCAAATTTAGATGAAGCACCGGAGTTAGATGAAAATTTACGCCCGAAAATGGCAGGGCAAGCCTTGAAAGCAGTTGGCTCAACAGCATTGCGTGAAGCAATTGAAAAAGTACAGCCCTTGCTTGGTTTGCATGGTCACATTCACGAAGGACGTGGCGTTTCACATATCGGTAAAACTTTGTGCATCAACCCCGGCTCAATGTATGAGCAAGGTACTTTGCTTGGTGCACTTATCAATCTCGGAAAAAATAAAGTTGAAGATTACGTTTTGACGACAGGTTAGGTTATTTGTAGGGGCGAGGCAAAGTGCCACGAAGTGGTATGCCTCGCCCCTACTGACAAATTAACAAAGGAGAATTGTTATGAGCAACTTGTTTGTCCGTAAAGCGACTGGCATGGTACGTTCTTGGTCAGTCTTCGACGCATTTGTGTATGCGTTGTTTTCCATTAACCTTATCACGCTCGGTTTATACAGTTTTAGTCAGATGTATTATTTCGAGGGCGGTATGGTGAATGCGTTGATTATCAGCGCGATTTTTATTTTCTTTGAGGTCGTAGTGTACGCCGCATTAATTGCCGTAATGCCCCGTTCTGGCGGTGATTATGTTTGGCAAAGCCGCATCCTCGGTGGGGCAGTCGGTTTCATTTTGGCTGTCACTGGTTGGTGGTTTATTTTGTGGCTGTGGGTGCCGCTCTATGGTGATATGTTCCGTCATATCGTCTTGGTGCCATTGCTCGGCATCTTTGGCGCAAAAGATATTGCCTTATGGTTTGCTGGCACACAAAATGGTGCATTCACCGCTTCAATTCTGACACTTATCATCGTTAGCATCTTCATTATGTTGGGAATGAAAACCTATGCCCGGATTCAAAAGTTTTCATTCTATGGCGGTATGCTTGGTTTGTTGATTGTAATTGTCTTGTTCTTAACCGGTTCGCCGGAAGCCTTCAAAGCCGGTTTAGAAGCCAATGCCACGTCCATGTTTGGTGCGGCTCCCGGCGTATATGATGCTACTGTTCAATTAGGAACGGATGCTGGTGCGATTACACCTTTAATGGGTGGCTCACTAGCAGTTGTGTTCCTCGTCATCCCTTACATGGTCTTCTTTAACTTGTGGCCCAACTGGGGCGCAACCTTGTATGGTGAAGTTCGTGGCGCAACCGATTTCAAACGCAACATGTCTGGTATGGGTTGGGCTTTAGGCGTGACCACTTTACTCGGCATTGTTTTGCTCTTTTCTATTAGTAGAACAATGGGCTGGGAATTTTATGTGCAAGCCGGAGCGGCATGGTGGAATTATGCTTGGGGTTACACAGATGTAGCGCCTGCGCTTCCTATCTGGCCCTATCCTGCTCTGCTCGCGTCATTCTTAACTACCAACAAACTGGTTCAATTCTTAGTCGTAGGCTTAATGAGTTTATGGTGGTTCGGCTGGTGTGCAACTGTGTTCCTTTCATCTACTCGTGTTATCTTCGCCGCCGCATTCGACCGTTTACTCCCTGAGTCGGTTGCCAAATTAGATGAACGCACTGGAACACCGGTCAACGCTTTGTTATTGATGATTGTGCCTTCTGTGATTGTGGCGTACATGTTTAATTACAACATCGCCAACTTTGCTACACTGACGCTTTGTTCAACACTCGTCATTGCAGTGACATTCCTCGGCACAACCATTTCAGCGATTATCTTGCCATACACCAAGCCTGATTTATACAAATCATCCCCAATTTCAAAATACAATGTGCTTGGCATTCCATTGATTACAGTAACAGGAGTCATTTTTGGTGGCTTCCTTGTTTATCTCTTGTATCAATGGATTATTGACCCGAACGTTTTATACGGCATCGGCATTAGCAATACAAACTCAGTCATCTACATGCTTTCTATGTATGTGCTTGCCGCTGTGATTTACTTCGGTTTCAAATCGTATCGTAAGAGCAAAGGCATTGACTTAGACAAAGTCACTGCTGAAATCCCTGCTGAGTAAAGTTAAATTCTACAAGTGACAGTCACTTTATAAGTGACTGTCAC
>DQGV01000367.1:0-5936 GCA_003524705.1 Anaerolineae bacterium
AGGGTTTTACGCATTTTCTCCTCCTCGAGAAAAAATTGTTTGAACGAACACGACAATTACGAACATATTTTTTATTTGGGACAATTAAAATTCTCCTTTCTAAAAAATGATGGTCTGATATTATATCGTATAAGCGAAGGCTGTCGAATCAATTCGTAAAAATAGAATAGACAAATATTTTTTCAAAAAAATAATTAAGATTTACTAATCACACCAATTTTCGCATTCACCAAACGAATTAAATCTTTTGCATTGATTTGAATATTGATTCCGCGTTGACCGCCTGAGATAAAAATTTCTTCATAAGATTCGCAAGCGGAATCAATGACGACTTGAAAGCCTTTGTTGATTAATGCCAACGGAGAAATTCCACCTGCTTGCAAGCCTGTCAATGTCTCTGCTTCTTTTTGAGTGGGCAGAGACATTTTCTTTTCGTTTAGAAATGATGCCAGCGATTTTAAATCCACGCTTCTGTCGCCGGGGATGACTGCCAGCACAGGTTTACCTTTTTCTCTGGTGGTGACAATGGTTTTGAAAACCTGTGCTTCCGGTACATTCAGAATTTGTGCGGCTTCCACTGCCCCAATTTTTTCTGGCGGTAATTCGTGAGCCGTGTATTTGATCTTTCGTGAGTCTAAAAAACGGGTGACGTTGTTGGTAGGCATAAACGAATTATACAATTGAAGATAAGGAAATGTTGAGAAACAGAATCAAGCACAAATCACGAAAGAGGCGGAAGGTGTAAAATTATCCAATGAAATCTGCAACGGCGGCGATTCCGCTTGAAAAACTTTTAGAGCAACTTCCTGAACACTATTCACAAGCAGACCGTGAGTTGGTGATGAAGGCATATGCGGTTGCGGAAGAAGCGCATCGTGAACAAAAGCGTCATTCGGGTGAGCCGTATATCAATCATTGTATTGCGGTGGCAAGCATTCTAGCGGATTTGAAAGTGCCAGCCGAAGTGGTTGCGGCAGGTTTGTTGCATGATACAGTGGAAGATACATCTGTGACGTTTGCAGATATTCGCCGTGATTTTGGCGATACAGTGAGATTACTAGTTGATGGGGTGACGAAATTAACGCATTTGCCGCGTGTTTCACGCGGCGACCAACACCCTGAAAATGAAAACGGAAATGAAGAGCCGATTATTCAGCCTGCTTTACTTGGGCGTAATGAAGATATCGTCTCTGAGACATTGCGTAAAACATTTTTAGCAATGGGCGAAGATGTGCGTGTGGTGTTGATTAAGTTAGCAGACCGTTTGCATAATATGCGCACGTTGGGTCACATGCCTGAGCATAAGCGTAGGCGAATTGCGCAAGAGACATTAGAAATTTTTGCACCGTTGGCGAATCGTTTGGGAATTTGGCAATTGAAATGGGAATTAGAAGATTTAAGTTTTCGGTATGTAAACCCAGAAAAATATAAAGAAATTGCAGAACAATTAGCAGAACGCCGCCCAGATCGTGAAAAGCAATTAGAAGAAATAAAAGATAAATTAGTTAAACTGCTTGAAAAAAATAACATCAAATCCGAAATTAGCGGCCGACCGAAACATATTTATTCAATTTTTAGAAAAATGGAAAAGAAAGACCGTTCATTCAATCGCGTATTTGATGTGCGCGCAGTGCGTTTGATTGTGCCTGATGTGCCATCGTGTTATGCGGCATTGGGTTTAATTCATACAACGTGGAGACCGATTCAAGGTGAGTTTGATGATTACATCGCCGCGCCAAAAGATAATTTTTATCAATCGCTTCATACCGCAGTGCAATATGATGATAAACGCCCGCTAGAGGTACAAATCCGCACACCTGATATGCACTTGAGTGCAGAGTATGGTATCGCCGCACATTGGCGATATAAAGAAGGCGGAAAACACGCCGACAAAAATTTTGAAAAGCATATCAATTCATTACGTTCGATGATGGAATGGCGTGGGGATGTTAATGATGCGACAGAGTTTGTCGAATCAATGCAAAGCGATGTGTTCAAAGATAGAGTCTATGTCTTTACACCACGTGGAGATATTATTGATTTACCCGCAGGCTCTACACCGATTGATTTTGCGTATCATGTTCATACGGATATTGGTCATCGTTGCCGAGGTGCGCGTGTAAATGGAAAACTCGTTCCACTGTATCAAGAATTAAAAACCAGTGACAATGTAGAAATCTTGACCGCCAAGCGCGGTGGTCCGAGCCGTGATTGGTTGAATCCAAGTTTGGGATTGGTCAAGACACAACGTGCGCGTTCAAAAATCAAAGTGTGGTTTAAGAAACAAGAAGATGAACAAAATCTCACACAAGGGCGCGCCACGCTTGAACGTGAATTACAAAGGCTTGGAATCAATGAAATCAATTATGAAAAATTAGCGCGTGATATTGGTTACAAAACACAAGATGAGTTATTCATCGCTTTGGGTTCGGCTGACCTTTCAATTAATAAAGTAATCAAGCAGTTTTCAAACACAGAAGAAATTAAAGACATTCTGGAAGCGAATGTCACTGAGAAGCCTAAAAAATTAACAGATGCCGTTGAAGTGGTCGGCTTGAAAGGCATGTTAGCAAGCATAGCAAAATGCTGTGCACCCATGCCCGGTGATGAAATTATCGGCTTTGTCACACGTGGACGTGGCGTGACAGTTCACAGACGAGATTGCCCGAATGTTTTGAAAATGCATGACCATGAAAGATTTCTAAAAGTCGGTTGGGGAAAAGCAGAACACACATATCCAGTTCCAATTGCCATCAAAGCATACGACAGACAAGGTTTAATGGTGGATATTTCAAAATTGTTGGCAGATGAAGGTATCAACATTGCCAATGTGACAGTGAATGTAAATCATCGCAGTGTGGCAGTGTTGAAGTTAATTATTGAAGTAAGAGATTTATCTCAATTGAGTCGCGTGTTAAATCGAATTGAAAATTTGCCAAATGTAATTGAAGCGCATCGCACGAATGCAGGCTAACATGTCTTTGCGAACCGCCGTTCTTGTTCTTTGGCGGTGAAGCAACCTCCTACAATGTGGGAGATTGCTTCGGCAAAAACAAGTGCGCCTCGCAATGACATAGTTAAGTTATAATCCCCGCGCTTTCATATGCTATCGGTAAACGAAGCGCGTGAGCGCATCCTCTCCCACTTTCAAACAACTGCAACAGAAAAAAATCCGCTGATTGCTTGTGCAAACCGCATCTTAGCAACAGATATTATTTCTGATTTAGATTTCCCATTATTTGACAATTCATCTATGGATGGATTCGCCATTCGCGCAGAAGATTCAAACTCCGCTTCATCCACTACGCTTCAAGTTGTCGCTGACATTCCAGCAGGGTCTTCGCCTACAGTGACTCTCAAACATGGTCAAGCCGCGCGGATTATGACCGGCGCGCAAATGCCGGGAGGCGCAAATGCCGTCATTCCCGTTGAAGATATTGACCCTCACCCCAACCCTCTCCCTAATATGGAGAGGGAGTTGCCAGAAAAAATTTCATTCAATAAAAAAATAAACGCAGGTGATTACGTCCGAGCAAAAGGTTCAGATATTCATGCTGGAGAAATCGTTTTACAAAAAGGACGAGATCGGAAGCCACAAGATTTAGGTTTATTAGCCACATTAGGAATTGCAAATGTAGAAGTCTATAAAAAACCGCGTGTGGCATTGTTATCTTCTGGTGACGAGTTATTAAATGTAGATGCTCCGCTTGAAGAAGGCAAAATTCGTGACTCAAATTCATATACCTTAGCGAGTCTGCTTGAAGGCGCAAACGTAGAAGTGCTTCGTTTGGGCGTGGCAAAAGATTCAAAAGAATCAGTTACAAAATTATTTGACGAAGCCGTTGAACAAAAAGCGGATTTGATTCTTTCGTCCGCTGGCGTAAGTGTCGGCGCGTATGACTTTATAAAAGAAGTGATTGAGTCACATGGCGAGATGGATTTTTGGAAAGTAAATATGCGCCCGGGAAAACCCTTAGCATTTGGCGAATATAAAGGAATCAATTTCATCGGTTTGCCGGGCAACCCTGTTTCAGCATTTGTGGGGTTTGAGGTATTCGTGCGACCTGTGCTGGGGCTAATGAAAGGCGTAGGAAATAGAAACAGGTTCACCGTTAAAGTAAGAAGCGAAGTTGAGATTGAGTCAGATGGCAGAGAAAGTTATCTGCGGGCGAAAATCCGCGAGGAAGATGGAGTCAAAATCGCCGTTTTAACGGGTCATCAAGGCTCTGGCAATTTGCTATCTTTAGTACAAGCAGATGCTTTACTTATTATCCCCGCTGGTGTAAAATGCGTGCCTGCTGGTCAGGAAGTAGAAGCCATTTTGTTATGAGGTTTTATGGATAACACCGATAAGTGGTTGGTTCGTGCTTTGTATGTGCTTTTGATAATAGGGTTGGCAATCGGAATTTACATGACCGTTTATAAATACACCGGTAACGAATCCATGTGCTTGGGGTCGGGTGCATGTTCAAGCGTTACCTCTAGCCCATATTCTGTGATTAATGGCATTGATGTGCCAGTGATTGGTGCTGTGGGAAACATTGCCTTGTTGCTCATTTTGTTTTTTGAAAATCGAAATTCGTTTTTCAGACAAAATGGAACCTTATTATTTTTTGGTATAGCACTGGCTGGCTTTGCTTTTACATTATGGCTAATCTATTTAGAAATATTTATATTGAAAGCACTTTGTCCGTTTTGTGTAAGCGCGCAAACTGTAATGATATTCATTTTTGGCATTGCAGTTACGCGATTAATAAGAAATCCCCAACTGTAGGAGGATGTTGAAATGCCACGCATTAAATGTCATTACGTTGATTGTGTATTTCTCGATGAAGGTTTTTGTTCTGCCGCCGCCGTAGAGTTTGACCCCGATACGGGCTGTGTCACTTTTTCACCCGCCGATGGCACCAAAGAAGATGATGATTGGGATGAAGAAGAAGAGACCGAATGGGAAGAAGAAGACCTCGATGAAGATGACGATGATGATTGGGAAGAAGAAGACGAGTTTTAATGAAATCGCTTCATCCCTAAGGGACAATTGATTCATAAACCTAAGCCTTCTCTTACGAGGAGGCTTTTTGGTTGGCTTTTGAGATAAGTGGCTTTATAATCCGTATATAGTTAATTTTACAGAATAATTCTGTATAAGTCATAGTTAGGTTACTCTCGCCCTGTCAATAGTTGATAAAAAATCACCTTCCAAGTCAAGCAAGGAGGCTTTCATGAATTCTGAAAAACGATATTTTATTCTGGGAATTCTTGCTACCATTCTTTTTGGGGTTTTTGTAAATGTTATAACTCCATATTTTGTGGAAAATCAATTCGCATGGCTCATACTATTAATCGGAATAATAATTTTCTCAGCAAGTATTTTTAGTCAAGAAATCCGAACTTGGCTCGCAAAGAAATCACTTCTTAATAAAAAGCAAAGAATTGATGAACTTCAAAAGGAACTTACTCTCTTCAATAAAACTTGTGAAGAATCCATCAGAAATCCAAATAGGTTTACCCTCCTTGTAATACAAAAATTCTTGGTCTGGCTCTTGATTTTACTTTTCCTTTTATTTTCTCGCATATCGATAGGTTCAATATTGTCAGTGTTGACTGGTTCCCCGAGTACAGACTTTTTTGACTTCTACGCCTTATTTGAAGCAATAACTACATTCTTGATGATTATAATTTTTTCGGCACAGGTTAGAATTGGCTGGGTGTTCATTGAAAGGGTCGGCAATGAAGAAACGGCGAATAAATATCGAAAAAATATTCAGGATGAGATTGATTGGTTAACATCGAAGGTTAAACCAGATGAAGATAACTCAATGAAAATAAGTTCTGAACAATAGCCAAAACCAACAAAGCGTGCACCCCGTCTTCGCGGGGCGAGTGGACCTGACGCTGAGGACTGCCGCTTTGCGGCGTGCGCACATCTCAAGCAG
>DQGV01000367.1:6190-6312 GCA_003524705.1 Anaerolineae bacterium
ATCTCAAGCAGTTTTCTACGCCTTGTCATTTTTCTGCTCTTAGTTATTTAGAATCCATTATTTCGTGATTAAGGAAAACAAGTAGTATGAATTTAAAGAAAATTACATCAAGCACAATTTCT
>DQGV01000288.1 GCA_003524705.1 Anaerolineae bacterium
AATGGCGGCTTGACCTGCTAATGTCTCAAAAAAGTTAATCCAATCTTGTGAGACGTTTAAAGTGGAACGATGGAATAATTCCAACACACCTTTTAATTCACCTTTGGTGATTAACGGATAAGCATAATAAGATTTGAAGTCTTCATCGTCTAATGCTTTAGCGATAGGTTCATCCTGAGATAGTAAATCTGAAATTGCGACGAACTTTCGTTCCATCGCCGCTTTGCCCGCTAAACTTTCACCTAGGCGTAATTTTGTATTCGTAATTTGCTTTGAACGAAATCCTCGTCCATCAAAGTATTCAAGATTGTATGTGTTCGGATTAAATAACAAAATACATGCCGCATCTACTTTCAACTGTTCAAGCGTATGATTCAGTAAAAGGTTGAAGACAATGCGTAGGTCAAAACTAGAAGCGATGACTCTATCCATATCACGCAAAACAGTTAATCGTTTCAGTTGTTGAATTGTCGCTTCAAATAAACGTGCATTTTCAATGGATGATGCAAATTGTGCAGCGATTGTTTCTAACACAACGCGATGGCTTTCGTTAAACATATCGGCTCCATACGATTGCGTTGAAATCATGCCGAATGTTTTTCCGCCACGCATTAATGGAATTGCTAAAATCGAACGGACATGTTCAACTTTTCCAAAGTGAATGGCTTGCACATTTTCGTCGTTGTGATAATCTGCTACTAACAAAGTTTTTCCTTCAGAAATGACTTGACCACTCAACCCCTGCCCGCGTGGAATGCGCGCATTGGGATAACGCTCGCCTTTATCATAACGATAAACAGCATGATAATCTCCGCCAGCATCATCTTCAACCACAATCACAAACGCATCACACGGCATGACATTTTTTACGGCTTCATGCACGCTAGCATACGTCATATCAGGGTCAAAACCAGTTACTAACAAACTTTGGCTTGATTGATGAAGCACACTTAACTCATTCAAGCGTTTTTTCATATCACTAAACAAACGCGCCGTTTCTATAGTACTTGCCACCTGCGCCGCAAGTGTAGATAAAAATCTTTTGGCATGTTCATCAAAAGCATTTTCAGATTCGCTCTCCACGCCAATTGCACCTAAGATGTTCTCGCCACTGATGATAGGCACATAAATACCAGAAAGCACACCTTGATTCGTTTCAATGTAACGTGAATCGGCGGGTAAATTTTCACTATGAACGGGTACCCCATGTTGAGTCACCCAACCCGTAAGCCCCTGCCCTACTTTATTGATTAACCGATTCATTCTTTCGATTTCTGCCTGCTCTTCCACCTCCGGCAGATTCATCCCCCCGTAACCGATAACCTCTAAAGCATCTGTGTCGCCTTTGCGAATACGCACGACAGCATAATTCCAATTCATGTGTTGCTTTAAGATTTTTACAATTGCTTTTCCGATTTCACGCGGTTCAAACAAATTGCTTAACGTTAATCCACTTTCATATAAAGCTTGTAACTCTTGTAAACGACGCTGGGCTTCTTCATATAAACTTGTGCGTTCAAGGACGAGCGCAACTGATGTTGCAAATTTCACTAACAAACGTAAATGTGTTTCATTAAATGTATCGTGTTCTGTAGAATCTAAAGAAATCACACCAATCACACGGTCTTGAATCATCAACGGGGCGGCGATAGCACTATGAATATTTTTTGCATCATCTATTTCACCTTCATAACGCAATCCCTCATGTTCACGGACTTGGGTAAATATTAAAGGTTTCTGTTCGCGAGCGGCTTGGGCGGCATATCCTGTGTCGCTGGCAAAAACAAATCCCTGCAAGCGTGAATCGCTATATCCACTCAAAGCGCGGATGCGTAATTTTCCATTCGGCTCCACAAGCAAAATACTCCCTTTATCTGCTGATGGAATGGCATGACGTGCCGCCTCAAGCAAACGCTCTAACAAAGGTTGTAACTCAAGCGTTTCGCTCAATGCCTGCGCCAACATCGATTCGGCTTCTAACTCAAGTTCATGTAATTTTCTTTCTGTCACATCGTGATAATTAATCACAATCGCGTTGATGCTCGGTTCAGTTAACATGTTGGTAGCAATTGCTTCAATCCAACGCCAAGAACCATTTGAATGTCGCAAACGAAAAATTCCAGATTGACGCTTGCCCGAAGTTTTGGCAACTTCAGTAAATAAATTTTTTGTCCAAGCCAAATCATCTGGATGCATTAATTCAAAAATATTACGCCCAATAAATTCTTTGAAGCGATACCCCATTAAAGTAGATGCTGAAGGACTTTCCCACAACAAATTGCCTTGTTCATCAAGTAAAGAAATAAAATCTAAACCGTTTTCAATCATCGCCCGAAAACGGCTTTCATTAAGCTTCACACGTTCTTCAGCAAGTTTTCTTTCGGTTACATCTTCCATAAAGCCTTGCACGAACTGAGGCTTACCTTCTTTATCGCAAATTAAAACAGATGTATCACGAATCCAAATCACTCTGCCATCGCGATGCGTCATACGATATTCTTCAACTGCTTTACCCGTTTCAACTGTTTTATGTACAGCGTCCATGGCGCGTTTGTGATCTTCGGGGAAAATCAAACGATGCCAAAGTTTTGGGTCGCTTAAAACTTCTGCTGGTGTGTAGCCCAACATTTTTTCCACTTGCGGGCTGATGTAAAAACTCGTAGCGAGTTCATCAATTTGGTCCATATACATCACCAATGGGCTTTGCTCTACCATCACCCGATATTTTTCTTCTGCCTGATGTAAGGCTTCTTCGGCAAGTTTTTTTTCAGTAACATCTTCTGTTAAGGCTTGTATAAAAGTTGTTCCACCAATTTCAACAAATGCCAACGAAAGCAAGGCATCATACGGCGTACCATCTTTTCTTCTAAATTGAACAGGATATTGACTCAAATAACCTTGTTGACGAAAAATCTTTAACGCCTCTTCTCGTTGACTTGGTTCATAATACAACGCGGATACATTTCCTATCGCCTCAATATCTTCACGTGTGTATCCACCTGGTTTGAGCATGGCATCATTAAATTCAATTAGATTTCCATTGGTATCTGCCAGCCCAATACCAATGGGAACATTCTGAAAAAGAATGCGATATTGCTCCTCGCTTGCATACTCTTTCAGGACACTTAATTTGTTAGTTTGAGTTTTCGATGCAGTCTTCATAGTGTCATTACAGGTCTATACAATAAACCTTTTTCAATAAAAGCAACATTACAATTCCCCACCAAACTGATTGTAGTCTTTTCTATGTTAATTTCAAATACAAGTTTTCCCCACTATTTAAAATCTTAACAAGATGCAGTATCATCACACTCTATGTCAAACTTTAATCCAACTTTATGGGATGTCATCATTGCTGGCGGTGGACCCGCTGGATTCTTTGCCGCGATTCGTTGTGCGGAATTAAATCCGAAATTGAAAATATTGATTATTGAAAAAGCAAGCCAAACACTTGGAAAGGTTATCATTTCTGGTGGTGGACGATGTAACGTCACTCATGCTTGTTTTGAGCCTGAGAAATTAATCACATTTTATCCGCGTGGCGGAAATGAATTAAGAGGTGCTTTCACACGTTTTCAACCAAAAGATACGGTTGAATGGTTTGAGTCGCGTGGTGTGAAATTGAAAACAGAATCTGATAACAGAATTTTTCCTGTAACCGATGATTCAAATACGATTGCAGATTGTTTGCGCGAAACTGCTCGAAAGGCTGGAGTGAAGGTAAAAACTGGCGTTAATTTACTTAATATAGAAAGCAATAAACATGGTTTTCGCATTGAAGTTAGAGATGAAGGAAAAGTTTTTTATTTGAAAGCAAAAAAATTAGTGATTGCTACAGGTAGTGACAGGAAGATATTATCCAACCTTGAATCTTTAGGACATTCAATTATTCCGCCAGTGCCCTCATTGTTTACATTTAATATCAAGGACAAGAGAATTGATGGGCTAGCGGGCGTTTCGGTTGAAAATGTGACATTGAAAATGGACTCAATAACAAGTCAGGGTGCTTTATTAATCACCCATTGGGGATTAAGCGGACCTGCTGTGTTAAGATGTTCTGCTTGGGGTGCAAGGATTTTGTTTGATAAAAAATATTATTCTCCCCTAACTATCAACTGGCTTGGAGATTACACACCTGAATCCGCTTTAGAAGTTTTACAAAGAAATAGGGATTGGAAAGAAAATACGCGCAAAAAAGTTGCAAGTCAGCCTGCGTTTTCACAAATTCCTTTGAGATTATGGAAACAATTGACAGAATTTATTGGTGATAAAAATTGGGGAGATGTATCAAAAGCAGAGTTAAGAAAACTTGCACAAGAATTAACAGCTGGTGAATTTATGATTCAAGGCAAAGGAATTTTCAAAGAAGAATTAGATCGGAAGAGCG
>DQGV01000275.1 GCA_003524705.1 Anaerolineae bacterium
ACGTTCAAGTGCGGTTTGCTTCTGTCAAATTTTCCTTTTGCCATTTTATAAACTCCTTGAGTAATAACCGATAATTATGCTTTCAAAATTTCTTCCGCCACTGACTGCGCAACTGGCGCATAGTGGTCAAATTCCATACTAAATACACCGCGTCCTTGTGTAGCTGAACGCAATTGTGTTGCATACCCAAACATTTCTGCCAAAGGCACCATAGCACGAATGCCTTGTGCATTACCGGGACGAACTTCCATGCCTTGAATCAAACCACGGCGGCTGTTAATTTGTCCCATCACATCACCGAGATATTCTTCTGGAACAATCACTTCTACTTTCATCATTGGTTCAAGCAGAATCGGATTGCCTTTGTGAACACCTTCTTTGAAACCAATGGAGGCGGCGAGTTTAAACGCCATTTCACTGGAGTCCACTTCATGGTATGAGCCGTCAAATAATGTAATTTTCAAATCTACGACAGGGTAACCGGCGAGTACACCATTTTCAGCCGCTTCTCTGAAACCTTTTTCAATTGGATTAATGTATTCTTTCGGAATAGCACCACCCACAATTTTATTTTCAAAAACAATACCACTTCCGCGTTCGCCGGGGTCAAGAGAGAACACGACATGCCCATATTGACCTTTACCACCGGATTGTTTTGCATATTTATAGTTAATTTCTTTAACTGGCTTCGTAATGGATTCACGATATGCAACGCGTGGGGTACCAATATTTGCTTGAACTTTAAATTCACGCAAAAGACGGTCAACAATAATATCTAAGTGAAGTTCACCCATACCACGAATAACTGTTTGACCAGTATTCTCGTCAGAATTGACGCGGAAAGTTGGGTCTTCTTCTGCTAATTTACGTAAAGCTTCACCCATTTTTTCTTGATCGCCAGAACTCTTTGGTTCAATAGCAATAGAAATAACAGGTTCAGGGAATGAAATGCTTTCAAGAGCGAGTGATTTTGTATCACACAAAGTATCGCCAGTGAAACTTTCTTTGAAGCCAAGTACTGCTCCAATATCACCTGCGCGGATTTCTGTAATATCTTCACGACGGTCAGCATGCATACGAAGTAAGCGACCAATACGTTCTTTTCTGCCCTTCGTACTATTTTGAACAGTTTGCCCTTGGCTCAAAACACCGGAATATACACGAATATAAGCCAAACGACCAACATATGGGTCGGTAACAATTTTGAATACCAATGCACTTAAGGGAGCATCGTCTTGCGCAGGGAGTTCAAAAATATTTTCTGGGTTATCAGGGTCAGAGGCTTTGACAGATGGAATATCGGCAGGTGAAGGTAAATAATCCACCACTGCATCTAACAAAACTTGCACACCTTTATTCTTTAAGGAAGAACCACAAAAGACTGCTGTAGCTTTATTTGCAATAACACCCTTGCGTAATGCGGCTTTTAATTCATCAATGCTAATTTCTTGCGCTTCAAGGAATTTGACTGTGAGTTCATCGTCTAATTCCGCAACTTTTTCTACCATTCGTGCACGAGCTTCTTCTGCTTGTGCCTTTAAGTCTGCTGGGATTTCTGTAATCTTGGGTTCTTTGCCAAGGTCATCTTCCCAAATTACTGCTTTCATTGAAAGTAAATCAATCACACCTTTGAAGGTTGATTCAAAACCGATTGGCACTTGCATCGGTATAGGATTAGCCCCAAGTCTCTGGATGATTGACTCAATTGTGCGTTCGTAAGAAGCGCCAACTCGGTCCATCTTATTGACAAAACAAATACGTGGTACACCATAACGGTCAGCCTGACGCCATACCGTTTCAGATTGTGGCTCTACACCTTGCACTGCATCAAAAACTACAACACCACCATCCAAAACACGGAGGGAGCGTTGTACTTCGGCAGTAAAGTCAATGTGACCGGGCGTATCAATAATATTTACTTGATAGCCTTTCCATTCAGCAGACACAGCCGCAGAAACAATGGTAATACCTCGTTCGCGTTCTTGTACCATCCAGTCAGTAACGGTGGTACCATCATCTACCGAGCCGATGCGGTGAGTTAAACCGGTATAGAACATGATACGCTCGGTGGTAGTTGTTTTACCAGCGTCAATGTGGGCAATAATGCCTATATTTCGATATTTCTCCAACGGATGAACGCGCGCCATTTAAGTGTTACCTATTTCCTTATAAGTTAAATATCTAAAATTAAATTCGATAATGAGAGAAAGCACGGTTGGCTTCTGCCATTTTGTGAGTTTCATCACGCTTGCGAATTGCCGCACCAGTTTCATTGAATGCGTCAATTAATTCTGAGGCGAGTTTATCTGGGAATGATTTACCAGCACGTTCACGTGCTGAAGAAAGAATCCAACGAATTGCCAAAGTAACACGGCGGTCAGAGGAAACTTCCATTGGTACTTGATAGGTTGCACCACCCACACGACGTGGACGAACTTCCATTGCAGGACCTACATTTTTAAGTGCACCATCAAAAACTTCCATTGGATTTTTTTCAGTGCGTTCTTTAATTAAATCCATAGCATCATAAACCAACCCCATAGCAACACTCTTCTTTCCTTGCTTCAAAACATGTTGAATCATGGTTTGGATATTAAGGCTATTAAAACGGATATCGGGAAGCATTTCCCGTCTCTCTGGTTTTGCTCT
>DQGV01000274.1 GCA_003524705.1 Anaerolineae bacterium
TTTGCCATCAAACTCGCCATAAAATATTTGCTCCCACGTTCCAAAATCTAATTCGCCGTTCGTTATAGCAACAACCACTTCACGCCCCATGATTTGACGCTTCATGTGTGCGTCAGCATTGTCTTCGCCTGTGTCATTATGCTGATATTGACTCACAGGTTCATGCGGAGCAAGTTTTTCTAACCATTTTTCATAATCTTGATGTAAACCCGCTTCATCATCATTGATGAAAACAGAAGATGTGATGTGCATGGCATTGACCAAGCATAAGCCTTCTTTGATTCCGCTTTCATGCAACGCTTCTTCTACCTGACCTGTGATATTGATAAACCCGCGTCGGCTGGGGATGTTAAACCATAATTCTTTTCTATAAGATTTCATTATTTTCCTAAAACTTCGGAATCACGCCACCAGTTTTTTGCATGTAATTTTTATATTCTTCACCAAAAGAATCAAGCATAAGTTTTTCTTCTGCTTTAACGCGTAAGATATAAAATGGAATAAAGATTAATAAATTCAAGAAGCCTGCAACCCAATTTTGTAAAAGCAAAGGTTGAGCAATGACCCACAGCCATTGTGAGGCATACATGGGATGGCGAATTAATCTGTAAATACCTTTTGTAATTAACTCATGTTTCTCACGGATTTCAAGCGATGGTGACCAGTTCAATCCTAAATCCACATGTGCGCGCCAGAAGATGAAAAGTGCAAGTACAAAAATTGCAACACCAAGCCAGCCTGCCCATGCAGGTAATGTATAGTTTGCAAAATCTAACCAGTTTGTGAAGGCATAAATGATTGGAATGAAAAACATAGCAAGGAATAATAATCCAAGCAATGTTTTTTCTTGTGCTGTGACTCGTTGTTCAGATTTAGCATCTCCGCGTTGGGCTCTGCGGATGGGCGCACGAATTGCCATTTCAATGAATATGCCAACAAAATAGATGATGACGAAGGTTTTCATGTTATTCTGTTTTTTCAACCACAATCGTGGCTTCTGTGAGCAATGCGGCAATGGCTCCAATCGCGGCGAGTTGTGGAGCAAGTAAAACTCCAACTACACCAAAAGTGACTGGAATTTCCATCATCACTTTTCCATCTTTATCTTTGATGATGACTTTGCGAATGTTGCCTTCATGAATCAATTCTTTGATTTTAGCAACTAACTTTTCGCCATCTACTTTGAATTCTTCAGTTCTACCAGACATTTTTACTCTCCAAATTTTTTTGATTTATAGAAATCAAACCATTTTGGGTCAAGCGGTGACCATTCATCACTTTGATCGGTCATATCTTTCCAGTTTTCTTTGCCACTCCACGACTCGATTTTGATTTCATACACAGATGTACGTTTGAGTTCTTTGTCGGTTGCGGAGCGATAATCTTGGTCAATTTGCATGTCGCCAAAGTATTTGTCAATGAGTTGATGAAGTACTTTTTTCTTTTCAAATTCATCTTCTATCAAAAAGGCTTTTCCAAAAACAAGCACGCTTCGATATTGTAATGAAAATTCTAAAGCAATGTTTGAGGGGAGCAATTTCCCAAATTCGCTGACTTCGACACAAACTTCGGGATATTGTTCGATATTTGCGTGAACACGCCCAAGAATATTGGAATGAAAGATAATGCGCTGATTTGTTTCGTCGTAGAAAAATGTTGAGGTATTGATAAACGGCTGTACGTCAAAACGAGAGGCGATGCGGGCAATGTTTCCACGATGGAGTAAGTTTTTTATCCAATGTTCAGCGCGTGTATTTTCTGGGAGTCTTTGAAAAGCAGTCGGTGATTGATTTTCGTAATCTCTAGGCATGATCATCTATGAGTAGGCGTTTATACCAAGCCCATTGTGCAATGTAACCTAAAATTGCGCTAGCAAAAATGATTAACCAACTAATGGTGTTGATATTTCCAAGAGCAGATAATAAAAAATAAATGGCAGTGCCTGTGGTTAACGAACTTAAGGTAGCAACTTCCATTGCAATCAAGTTAGCGATGCTATAAGGTTTATCGGTAGGGGGAACTTGTTTATCTAACCATTTGAAGGCGGGTTTGATGTTTGGATTGTTTTTGATGTAATAGTTTTTGATTTGATTCATCGCTTCAACTGACTCGTGCCAAGCCGCTCGCAAGCGGGCAAGTTGTGCTAGCGTGAAAGTTCCCATGACGGTTAAGACAATAAACAAAACAAAGAAAGCCAGCGCAACCGTTTGTTGACCAAGAACAGAAGGTGAACCTAGCACTGCGGCAACAAATGAACCAACTGTCACAAAATAATATGATGAAAAACGAGAGCGGTCTTCGTTGGCTTGAAATGCATTTTGATTGATATATTTGAATTCGGCTTGTAGCATTTCGTCGTCGTTGAGTTTGGGGTTTCCAGCCATGTTTACTTCTTTCTTAGCCACAGAGTACATAGAGACCTTTGAGGTTTTTCTCAAAAAACTCTACGACCTCTGTGGCTAAACAAAATCTTTATACTTGTATTGCCCATTCACCATTACGCATGACGGGCTCACGATTGCCGTCTTTGGTGATACCGTCAATGTCCATTTTATTGGAGCCAATCATAAAGTCTACATGATTGAGCGAGACGTTGCCTCCAGATGAGATAAATTCTTCATCTGTCAACTCCTCTCCACCCGTAAGCGTGAAGCGATACGCACGACCAATTGCAATGTGGCATGAAGCGTTTTCATCATAAAGTGTGTTGTAGAAAAGATGTCCACGTTGACCAATAGGAGAGGAAGCAGGGACAAGCGCAACTTCACCGAGTCTTTGTGAACCTTCATCTGTTTCAATTAATTTCTTTAATGCCGCTTCGCCTTTTTTCGCAGTGACTTTGGTGATGCGCCCATTTTCAAAAGTTACTTGGAAATCTTCAATCAATGTGCCACTATAGCTTAACGGAAATGTTGCCGATATAACTCCATCAGCCTTGTTGCGGTCTGGCAAAGTAAAAACTTCTTCTGTAGGCATGTTGGCAGTGAAGATAACTCCATTTTGTGCCAAGCTTTGAGCACCTATCCATTTATGCCCATAAGGTAAACCAAGTGTAAAGTCTGTGCCTTCGGCTTTGTAATGCAAACCTGTATATTGTTTGGTTTGTAAATAATTTGCACGTTCTCGTAAATCTACATTATGTTTTTGCCAGGCTGCAATTGGGTCGGGCTGATCAATTCTTGTGCTTTCAAAAATGGCTTGCCAAAGTTTTTCTTGCGCTTTTTCAGCGGGTAAATCGGGAAATATCTTTTTCGCCCAATCTTCACCAGCGGCAGCAACCACACACCAATTGATGGCATTCGTTGTAACTTTTTCGCCAATCGGTCCCCAATTTTTCAGGTGGGTACTTTGCATTTTTCCAATCACTTCGGGGTCGAGGCTACCAAGCAAATCAGGGTTGGAGCCTGCAATCGAAAGCAAAGCGTCACCATGATCGATCATATCTATG
Organism: Anaerolineae bacterium; assembly: GCA_003524705.1. The sequence continues at coordinate 3,449 of DQGV01000274.1, forward strand.
ATCGCATCAATTTGCCATTTAGAATATGCATCAAAAGAATCTTTCGGTGCATGTTGTGCACGAATGCGTAACATCTCTTCATCTGCAAAAATCGTATCAACATATTTTGCTCCTACTGCATAAGCAGCTTTAGCAATTTCACGCACCAACGGAGCAAATTGATAAGGTACACCACGCGTCGCTCCTAAGGTGATGATGAGTCTTTGACCCTCACGAATATTCAAGCCGACTTTTACAATCGCTTCGGCATATTTGGCGAGCATTTCTTGATGAGTTTTTCCTGTCATGGGTTGCCTCAATAGTGGAATAGTCCAAGTATAGCATGGGGCAGAATTGCAGGCTAGATACTGGAGAATTGTAAAACGATTTACTAGTTTACGGGTTATGTCTAACGGAGGATGGAATGCTGATTATTGAAAAAGTGGATACTGAGAATAAAAAGCAAGTCAGGCGTTTTGTAGAACTGCCTTATCAAATTTATGCAAATTGCCCGCAGTGGGTTCCGCCGTTAAACATTGATGCCTATAACCAATTGAATCGCAAGAAACATCCATTCCATGAACATTCGGATGTGGAATTTTTTCTTGCAGTTCGTGATGGTAAAGATGTAGGTCGCATTGCCGCGATTGAAAATAAACCGTTTAATCGATATCATAACGAAAAAACTGCTGACTTTTATTTCTTTGAATGTGAAAATAATCAAGAAACTGCAAATGCATTATTTGATACAGTCATTCAATGGGCAAAGTCTCGCGCGCTTGATATATTAATTGGACCAAAAGGCATGGGTCCGTTGGATGGGTATGGCGTATTGACTTTCGGTTTTGAACATCGTCAGACGATGACCATGTTGAACTATAACCACGCATATTATCCCGAATTAATTGAAGCGCAGGGTTTCATCAAAGAAGTGGATTTTGTCTCATGTTATCTTCCAGCCGATAAATTTCAAATGCCAGAGCGTGTCGAAAAAATTGCAGAGCGTGTGATGCAACGTGGCAATCTTGAAATCAAAACATTCAAAAGCAAAAAAGAATTATTGAAATGGGCAGACCGAATCGGCATGGCATATAACAATGCCTTTGTAAATAATTGGGAATATTATCCGCTCACGCAACGCGAGATTGATTTTGTGGTTGAAAATATTATGACCATTGCTGATTATCGTTTGATAAAAATTATTACACATGGTGAAGATGTGGTTGGATTTTTATTTGCATTTCATGATGTGAGTGCCGCGCTTCAACGCGCACGGGGAAAGTTGTTTCCCTTCGGTCTGATTGATATTCTCCTCGAAATTCGCCGCACTAACACAGTCTCTGTGAATGGTATGGGGATTTTGCCCGAACATCAGGGGCATGGCGGAAATGCTTTGCTATATTATGCAATGGGAAAAACATTATTGGAGTTTAGTCAGTTCTCGCATGTTGAAATGACTCAAGTTGCTGAAACCACCGAACAAATGCGCGCTGATTTGAAAAACTTGAACGGGGTGGAATATAAAAATAATCGCGTCTATAAAAAGCAGATATAAAAAGTGTGGACGTTACGTCCGCACTTCGTTTTCATTTTTGATTCCGTATTTCACGGCTTCGCTTACTTTATGCGATTGACCATTTTCTAATTTCTCTAATGGCAAAATGATATGAAATTGACTACCGGGGAAGTTAACTTCATCATAGCCGGGGCTTTCGACCCAAATTTTTCCGCCATGTGCTTCTATAATCCCTTTGGATAATGCTAGTCCTAAGCCAGCCCCGCCACCTTTGAAACGTGATTTGCTAGTCGAATGTTTTCCTAACTCTCCGGGTTGATAAAACTTTGTAAAAATAATTTCGCGTAAATTCGGGTCAACGCCTACGCCTGTATCAATGATTGTAATTTCTACGCCACCATTTGGTAAATTGATAACTGGTGGAATTTGATTTCCAATCACTGTAATTTTTCCGCCATTGGGTGTGAACTTAATTGCATTTCGAATTAAGTGATGGAACATCTTCTTTAATAAGTTTTGGTCTGCTTTCACTTGCGGAAGGGGAGGCAATGCTATGGTAATTTTTTGTTCTCGTTCATTGGCAGTCTTCGATTGCTCCACGCACACATCGTGGATTAATCTACCCAAATCCACAGGCTGTAAATGCGGTTTGAGAGAACGCGAATCAATTTGGGCTACATCAAACATTGAGTCCATAATTTCATGCAAACGCATGGTGCCTTCGTTCATTTTCTTGACCATAGTTTTTAGACTTTCATCTAAGCGATTGTCTTCCATCATCATTTCTGTGTAGCCTTTCATCACAGTCAATGGTGTGCGTAATTCATGTGATGCAATGCTGATAAAGTCAGATTTTGCTTGGTCAATGCGTTGGAGTTCTTGATTATTTCTTTCTAGGGCGCGTCTGGCACTGCGTAATTCTTGGTTCAGACTCATTAAGTTATCTACTAAACGAGCATTTTCAAGCGCAACGGCTGTTTGGTTGGCATGTGCGCTTAGTACGTTTAAGTCTGCGGTTGTAAAACGATTGCCACTTAATTTTGCACCGAAGGCTAACAAACCAATCCACTGTTTTTTTGCGAAGATAGGAACATAAACTTCTGTATGTAATTTGGCGAACCAGTTCCGCTCGACGACAGATGCATTTCGAAAAGCGGGTAACAGGTCGAGGTCATATTGTAGAAGCGGTTTTGCTTCACGCGTTAAATAAGAAGCGATAATTCCATCTTCTTGTAATTCAACGGCTACGATTTGTCTTTCTTCTGGGCTTCGGGCTGAGCGGATTTTATATACACGTTTTCCATCGGCTTGACGTTCAGTATCCACCAAAAATAAAAAGCCGCGTTCAAGTTGCATGGCTTCGAGCATAATGCCGACGGCAATACTAGCGAGTCTATCCATATCCAAAATATTGCTAATGTTCTGACTATATTCATGAATGGTGACGCTAGCATCATATTGGTCGCCTTTCATCCATTTCGTGACTGTTTTTGAAACAAAATTTGTGAATGGTATAAAAATCATCACGATGAGTAAGACAATCAGCGCGCCTGCTAAAACGGGATTGTAATTTGGTGTTCTACCAAACACGGCTTGGATGAATAGAAAAACACCCACATAAAAACCGATAATTGCAACTGCACTAAGAATATAAATGAGTGCTTGGCGCAAAATATTTTTTAAGTCTGGAACATAATGTGTGCCGACCACATACGCCATGCTGATAGCCGTGAACCATCGCAACGGTTGCGCGAGGATGTATACACCAGAAAATAATAAAACATCACCAATTAAAGTAAATACAATCGGGGTAAGCCAATAATTTAAGCGGTTACGTAATAATGGCTGACGTGTTTGCCGATTTGCATTGGCTAAATTCAAAATCATCGCAATGATAAGAATCAACCAACCTAAAATTGCCCAAGCCGGACCGAGGCGTGAACGATATAAAATAAAATTTCCGTTTGTCCAAACAATGTCTGGTAAATCAAGCGCATTGGTCAAAATGAGTGCTAAACCCAAGCCCCAAAACAACCAAAAACCAACCCATAACCACCAAATATCATTTTTCGAAAAGGCTTGTAGAGCAATCATCAAAACGGCTACAAGCGTGAAAGCAATATAAGTATTAATTCCCACAAATAAAAATTCATCACTTTGATTTTGCCAAACTGCTTCGGTAACATTAATCACCATGGCGATTAAAGCGTACAAAATCACGAGCCAAGTTGCAAAAGCGTGCCCCTCATCACGACGTTGAATCGCAAAGAAGATGACTGGCAAATATAGGGCGGCAACGAACAGCAAAAAGATGAATTGAATCAGCGATGTTTCCATAATGTGCATAAATTTTACTCGAAATCATTCGTTAATCGGTTATCATTGTTGTTATGCTGACTCAGCGCCAATCCCGCCTTAAATACAATTTTTCTCAAGAGTTTTTTCGCCCTGATGGGCACATTGTTTTTACAGATTTGACCTCCGCCCGGACATTTGCGGCACAAATGTCAGCGCTTCGCTCTACGGTTGTACCTGCTTCTGACCTTTACGCTATTTCTTTACTGGATGAAGCCTATCACATCCTGCTCAAGCATTTTTATAGCCGTTATACTGGCGTCATGGGGCGGGCAATGGGAAATTTACAGTCTAACCTTGGCTCAAAATATGATTTGACCTTAACCAAATTTACAGAAGAATTTCCTCCCAAAGCCGTTTTCAAAGGTGAGATTTCGGCAGGGACATATCTTTCTACCAAACTCCCAAACGCCAGTGATTTTGGTCGGGGTGTACGCTTTGCCGCCATCGAAGAAATGATGCTGATTAATATTGCAAACAATAATCCAGCTATCAAGCCATACTTAGATTTGTTTGATGACACCAACTTGAAATCTACACCTTACAAAGAAGTTTTGACTTTATTGCAAAACTTCTTTTCAAATCAACACGGCTTATCAGATGGCGAATCATTAAACGATATTTTGATGGGGGCGATCAACGCTTCACCTGATTCACTAGAAGGTCAATTGTTGTTTATGCTAGAAAAATGGGGAAAACTACTTGGGAAAGAGTTCTCAGCCAGAATCTTACGTGGTTTAGATTACATCAAAGAAGAAGTTATCCGCAAGCAAATTGCGTCAGATACATTTACCGCCGAAGCAGTTGTTCCGAATTTTTCAGGAACAGAATATGCAGAACACGAAAGATACAGTCCAGACCAAGCATGGATGCCAAGTTTGGTCTTGATAGCTAAAAACACGTATGTTTGGCTTGCTCAACTTTCTAAAAAATATAATCGTGAAATTAAATACCTCAACGAAATTCCCGATGAAGAATTAGATTTGTTAAAATCGCGTGGCTTTACAGGTTTATGGTTAATCGGCTTATGGGAACGAAGCCGTGCTTCGCAAAAAATAAAACAACGCATGGGGCAAAGTGACGCAGTTGCTTCGGCGTATTCTTTATATTCGTATGATATTGCCAATGATTTAGGCGGATGGAATGCTTTAGAAAATTTACGCACACGCGCATGGGATAAAGGTATTCGTTTATCTGCCGACATGGTGCCGAATCACATGGGCATTGATTCACAATGGGTGATTGAACATCCCGATTGGTTTTTATCTTCATCATTTTCACCATATTCATCATATTCATTCAAATCAGAAAATCTTTCAGATGATTTAAGGGTCAGCATTCATCTCGAAGACCATTATTACAATAAAACCGATGCGGCAGTTGTCTTTCAACGCCGTGATTTGCAAACTGGTGATTTGAAATATATCTATCACGGCAACGACGGCACATCTTTCCCGTGGAATGATACCGCCCAGCTTGATTATAGCAACCCCGTAGTCCGCGAGGCGGTGATTCAAGTCATCTTACATGTTGCTAGAAATTTTCCAATCATTCGTTTTGATGCCGCGATGACATTAGCAAAAAAACATATTCAACGCTTGTGGTTTCCTGAACCCGGCGCAGGTGGTGCAATTCCATCACGCGCACAATTTGGTTTATCGAAAGCCGAGTTTGAAGAAAGAATTCCGCAAGAATTTTGGCGTGAAGTGGTTGATAGAGTCTCACAAGAAGTGCCTGATACATTGCTACTCGCCGAAGCCTTTTGGTTAATGGAAGGTTATTTTGTTCGCACGCTTGGTATGCATCGTGTGTATAACTCTGCGTTTATGCACATGCTTCGTGAT
>DQGV01000349.1 GCA_003524705.1 Anaerolineae bacterium
GCTGAAATCTACACTGACAACTTCTTTTGCACCACCATCTGCGGCATAAAGAGAAAAGCCACCTGTATATGAAAATACATTCAATACAGTTTTATCTTTGGATAATTTTTTAACTCTTTCACGATTTTCACGTTGGTCTAAAAAGAAACCCGTCTTTTGCCCGTTGATAGGATCACATTCAAAGATAAGTCCATTTTCTTTGAAAAGAATCAAGTTGACGTGAGATTGAGGCGTGAGAGTCATTCCATCTGTTAGACCATGTAAATATTTCGACTGTTTATTAAGCGAACGGCTGAGTCTTAATATCAAATGTTGAAATGAATTTAATGCGGAACAAACTTCTTGCAGATGCGGAACCCAAGCAGGTGTGTAAAGTTTGATGACGAGTGTTTCGGCGTAACGGTCTATGACCAACCCAGGCAAGCCATCATTTTCTCCGTGAACGAGTCGGTAGCCATTTGTGTTTTTCTTTTTCAAAGGTTCGCGCAAAGCAATAGCAGTTTTTATTTTTTCTTGAAACCAATTTGAATCAATTGGTGCAGGTTTTCCTTTTTGTAAAATACGCACACGAATTGGCGAGGTGGGATCATATAAACCGATTGCAAGAAATTTGCGTTTTGAATCGAAGATAACAGCCAACTCGCCGGGCACGCCACGATGACTTTGTTCAATGATGGATTGATCGAATACCCAAGGGTGTCCTTGTCGAATTATTTTTTCTGCTTCAACAGAAACACGCAACGCGATTCGTTGCACAGATGGTTTTGGAATTTTGGAGAGTGCTTCATGAAATTGCATATTAACAATCGTACTATAAAATAACAATTCTCTCCTACTGGTATACTCTCGACATTCATCGAATGAGGAGTTTGCCATGTCAAAGTTAAACTTAAGCACACGTTTTACCTTGATTCTAAGTGGAGTTTTTCTGGTAGGGATTGCGATTGGCGGAACCGCTTATTGGCGCGCCTTACAAGGACGTGCTCAAGATGAAATCACAACACAAGGCACACTCTTAATTGAAACGATGAATGCGGTGCGTGGATATACGAGTAATAACGTCCGCCCGCTTCTTGCTGATAAGATAGCTGATAGCCCACAATTTATTTCGGAAACCGTTCCAGCTTTTTCTGCTCGAAGCGTGTTTGAAAATTTTCGCGGACAATTAAATTTTTCAACATATTTATATAAAGAAGCGGCGATTAACCCGACCAATCCAGTAGATATTGCTGATGAATTTGAAGCGGATTTATTGAATCAATTTTATAGCGACGAAAGTTCAGCAGAAGTGAGCGGATACCGTGACTTAAATGGCGAAAATCTTTTTTATATTGCGCGTCCATTAAAAATTGGCTCTGAAAGTTGCTTGGAATGTCATAGCACGCCAGAGAATGCACCCACCAGTTTAATCGCCACGTATGGTGATGAAGGTGGCTTTGGCTGGGAATTAAACGAAGTAATTGCAGTGCAAATTATTTATGTGCCAGCCGAAGAAGTGTTTAACTCAGCCCTTCAAACATTTACATTGGTGATGGGAATTTTTCTAATTACGTTTGCGATTGTGATTTTGTTAATCAACTTTTTGTTAAGAAACTATGTCATTCAACCTGTGAATGTATTGAGTGGGCTGGCTAATAAAATTAGTGCAGATGAAAATTTTTCAACAGATTTGGAAAGCACAGCCTTACACTCCATTACAAATAGACCAGATGAGTTAGGCAACTTAGCACAAGTCTTTAAGAAAATGGCTGTTGATGTTTATGAACGGACAGTTAAGTTGAAAGAACAAGTGAAAGATTTAATTATCAAAATTGACCAGATTCGACGTCAGGAACAAGTTTCGGAAATTACGGATACAGATTTCTTCACTGATTTACAAAAACGCGCGAATGAAATGCGTAATAAAGGTAAGAGTGATGAGACGAAATAATACTCTCGTAGGGACAGCGAAACGATTTATCTTCAAAAATAGATAACGACTCGCTGTGTCCCTACTTTTTTCTAAGAGATATGCCTTACTTCACCACTGACCGCTACGCTTTCACCTTTTGTAGATGTGTATTTCACATTCAAACGTGAAGGCACGCCCATATCTTCGCCTTGTAAAATGGTGAATTCGTTTTTGCCTTGCCAATTTATATCTCGTAGATAACCTGCTAATGCAGCTGCGGCGGCTCCAGTGGCTGGGTCTTCGTAGACTCCGCCGGAGGCGAAGGCATTGCGTGAGTGAAATATAGAATCTGATTCGTTCCACAACAAACTAATGGTCACTAGGTTTTGTTCAGCCATGAGCGATTTTGTGATTTCAAAATCATAATTCATGTCTTTAAGTGTTTGGCGTTCTTTGACGAATAAAATCAAATGTTTTGCGCCAGCAGATGCAAAACGGGGAGGAAATGCCAAATGTAACGAATCAAGTGTCAGGTGGAATGAAGCGAGAACTTTATCCAAATAATCTTTTGACACATCTTCAGTTTTTGTCTGCGGCGATTGCAGAGTCGCTTTCATATCTTTTTCGGCACGCACTGTGATTTGACTATCGTTCAAAAAAAGTTTGTATGTGCCTTCGCCAAATTTTTCGCCCAACGCGGCGCCGAGCGCGATGGTGGCATGACCACAAAATGGGACTTCCAACTCGGGTGCGAAATAACGCACACGCCAGCCATCCGCTTGCGCGTGTTTGATGAGAAACGCGGTTTCAGAATAACCAACTTGTTTGGCAATACTCATCATTTCTTTCGCATCAGGGAATTCATCATAAAAAACTACACCGGCAGGGTTACCGCCTTCTCCGTTTTTTGAAAAGGCGGCGAGTTTTAATAGATTCATGTTTGCTCCTTTGAAGTTATTCTCAAACTAAAGATGATGATGGTTTCTTTTTAATTACTACATCGCAACTCTCACTTGATTCCGCCCGTTTTGTTTGGCTTGATATAAAGCGTTATCCGCCGAGCGGATTAAATCTTCTATATTGGTGCCATGTTGAGGATACATTGCAATTCCTGCTGAAATAGTGATGCCTGTAAAAGTTTTTTGATTATCGAACACTTGTAGTTTCATTGCGCCTTCACGCAAAAATTCGGCGCGTTGCTGAATAATTTCTAATTGCGAATTAGGCATGATGAGAAAAAACTCTTCACCACCATAACGGCAAGCAGTATCTTCAACGCGAATGTTTGTTTGTAAAAATTGACCAAGTTGACTTAAGAGTGAATCGCCTGCGAGATGTCCGAAAGAATCGTTAAAATTTTTGAAATGGTCAATATCTATCATAATAATTCCAAGCAAGTGATCATTGCGGATTGCACGACTCATTTCTTGTTTCAAAGTCTCTTCCATATAGCGGCGGTTGAATAAACCTGTTAATGAATCGTGAATGGATTGTTCACGAAGGGTTTCACGCAATTGCGCGTTGTTCAAAACTAAAGTTGCCATACTTGCAAATAAGTTCCCAATTTGAATTTGCTCTTTACTAAATTCATAATTTGGTTTATCACGCCCAAATCCCAATATACCCAAACATTCATCACCATTGAGAATTGGAAAATCAGCCACAGCATAATGTGGCAAATCTTCATGTTCTTTTCTACGATACACCCAAGTACTGTAATCCTGTAGAACAACGGTTTTGCGTGAATCAAACGCCTGCCATGAAAGTTTGGCATCCTTTCGTCCTAAACGCTGACCAAGCATTTTGGATTGGTTTTGAGTCGTTGCTTTCACAACCAATTTATCAGTATCAAATAAAGCAATAGATACATAAGGAGCATCTAA
>DQGV01000272.1 GCA_003524705.1 Anaerolineae bacterium
ACAGCGCCCCACGAATGTCATCCGCAAGGATGGCATTCTGGTTTAAAGACGTAGGGGCAGGGTTTTCCTGCCCATTAAAATAATCGGGCGCGAAGACTGCGCCCCTACGGATTAATAAACACCTATCGATTTATCTACTTGATTTGCAAACGCATCAATGCCACCCTGCACATTGAAAATATTTTCATAGCCCTGACTTTCCAACCACATGGTTACTTGTTTACTTCGATTTCCATGATGACATAACACATACACAGGATTTTCTTTCTTTTTGACTGATTCTGGCAACGCGTCTGGACCTTCATTTGCTAAACGGCTCATCGGCGTGACCTCAAGCCTGCTGTCTTCGATTTTGGCAGTTTCCAACTCCCATGCCTCGCGCACATCCAGCAAAACAAATTTTTCGTCTGATTTTAATTTCTCGCCAAGTTCAGTGACTGTGATCTCGTTCATAACATCCTCAATTCACGATTTACGAATTACGATTTACGATTGGCTTTTGTATAAAACTTCTCTACATATTCTTTGACCATGCGTCTAGTAGAAAATTGTGGAATGACTGTTTTCATAGTGTTCTTCATAAATGTAATCCACTCCACAGACATTTCTTTTGGGTCACGGTTGTAATACATGGGGATAATTTTATGTTCAAGGGTATGATACAAATCTTCTGCATCGGCGGCATCTTGCACATCCGTTGATTCGTATGCTTTATCTTCACCAATAGACCAACCATTGTTTCCATCATACGCTTCACGCCACCAGCCATCTAAGATTGAAAAGTTCAAAGCACCATTGATAGCCGCTTTCATACCAGATGTTCCACTGGCTTCGTAAGGTCTACGCGGGGTATTGAGCCATACATCTACACCTTGTACAAGATAACGTGCCAAATTCATTTCATAATCTTCAATGAAGACGATTCTTCCGCCTGTTTCGGCTTTTTTGACGGTTCGATAGACTTTTTGAATTAACTGCTTGCCTGGATCATCGGCAGGGTGGGCTTTGCCAGCAAAAATAATTTGCACTGGCATGTTGGGGCGATTGATAATTTCAAGCAAGCGTTCTACTTGAGATAAAACCAAACTAGCGCGTTTGTAAGTTGCAAAACGACGAGCAAAACCAATCGTAAGCGCATACGGATTAATCAACACACCAGATGAAACCACTTGCACAGGATGAAAGCCACCCCGAGTCCATCTATCACGCACACGTTCGGTTAAATAAAATGCTAATTTTCGTTTGAGATGTAAATGTGTATTCCATAATTCCAAATCAGGAATTGAATCAATTTTTTGTATCAATTTGGGGTCATCAAGATTATCGTACCAATCTTTCCCTAAATAGTTTTCAAGCAAGATATTCATTCTACGAGCAAGCCAATTGCGAGTATGAACTCCGTTGGTGACGTGGTCAATCGGAACGTCTTTTACATCTTTATCATTCCATAAAAACTTCCACATATCGCGTGAGACTTCACCATGTAATTCTGAAACGCCATTTCGTCCATTGGATAATTTCAAAGCCAGAATTGGCATGGAAAAAGTTTCTCCATGTGGTTGTTGATGTTTGGCAACTTCTACAAATTGCTCACGAGTTAATCCTAATTCTCCCCAATACGCTGATAAATATTTATCAATCAACCATAATGGAAATTCATCATTGCCAGCGGGTACAGGTGTATGAGTTGTAAACACATTTTGTGAGCGAGTCTGTTCGGCGGCTTTGTCAAACGTTAAGCCTGATGCCACAAGTTCACGAATCCGTTCTAAAGTCAAGAAAGAGGCGTGACCTTCATTCATGTGCCAAACTGCGGGTTTATATCCTAAAGTTCGTAAGGCGCGAAGTCCGCCGATGCCTAATAAAATTTCTTGCATAATGCGGCGATCTAAATCAGACCAATACAAACGCGCAGTTAATAAACGGTCGTATTCATTGTTGCTTTCAACATTTGAATCTAAAAGATAAAGTGGAATGCGACCAACGCGCACTTCCCAAATTTGAGCATGAATAGTTCGGTCTGGAAATTTAAATTCGATGGTGACAGGTTTATTATTTTTTGTGACGAGCGACACAGGCAAATGATTTAACGTCAATGGATAATTAACCGCTTCTTGCCAACCATCTTCACTGATGCGCTGTGAAAAATATCCTTGCGCATACATGAAACCGACACCGATTAACGGCAAACCCAAATCAGAGGATTCTTTGAGATGGTCACCTGCTAAAACGCCCAAGCCACCAGAATAAATTGGAAGCGTCTCATGCAAACCAAATTCCATTGAAAAATAGGCAATTGGATTTTTTAATTCAGGATGCGTTTTCTTTGACCATGTTTCTTTTTTGAAATATGAATCAAAGGTTTCAAACAATGAATCATATAAAGATAAATATTCTTTATCTTTGGCAGATTGATTTAATTTCTCTTTATCAATTTCATTGAGCAATCGAATCGGGTTGTGACCTAATCTTTCCCACAGGTCATAATCCAAACGTCCAAATACACGCGCGGCTTCAGGGTGCCACGTCCACCACAAATTTGTGGCGAGTTCGCCTAAACGTGCAATTCGTTTTGGCAAATCAAAAGTTTGAGAGGGTGAGGTTAAAAATTCCATAGCGGAGAATGATACCGTAAAAGTTTTTTTATTTGTGTTTTTGGTGTAAAAATTTGTTTGGGGAGAAAACTAAATAATTGATTAAACCAAATAAGATTCAGTTAATAAAGTTAAGAATGATAGTTTGATTAGAGAGGGTGGGCAGTTCTTGACTGTCGTTACAAAACATGTACAATAATAACAATATATCTGCAAAATATGTGCAGATATTCGTAACCAAATTTTATTGTTAGATAGGAGAAAAATCACATGAAACGTACTTCCCTGTTCCTCGGACTACTCGTCGTAGTCTCCCTCGTTTTAGCGGCTTGTGCCCCTGCCGCTACCCCAACCCCGGCACCTGAACCAACTGCTATGCCGGAACCCACCGCCACCCCTGAACCAGAATTGTTAGATATTGTTGATACAGCAGTGGCTGATGGTCGCTTCACCACTTTGGTTGCCGCAGTGCAAGCCGCTGAATTGGTAGATACCCTCAAAGGTGAAGGTCCGTTTACTGTCTTTGCCCCAACCGATGATGCCTTTGCCGCATTACCAGAAGGTACATTAGACAGCTTGCTCTTGCCTGAAAACAAACAAGCTTTAACTGACATTTTGCTCTATCATGTTGTGGCTGGCAAAGTGATGGCGGCTGATGTGGTTGGTCTCAGCAGTGCTACCACTGTCTTAGGTCAAGACCTTGCCATCAATGTAGATATGGGCAATGTGTACCTCAACGAATCTGTGCAAGTCATCATCACTGATATTGAAACTTCAAACGGTGTGATTCACGTCATTGATGCAGTTTTGTTGCCACCTACCGATGAAACCGCTTCTGAAGCTAACACGATAGTTGATGTTGCAGTGACAGATGGTCGCTTCACCACACTGGTTGCCGCAGTGCAAGCCGCCGAATTGGTTGAAACATTAAGTGGCGAAGGTCCATTTACAGTCTTTGCCCCAACCGATGATGCCTTTGCCGCTTTACCTGCTGGCACATTAGATAGCCTTTTATTACCTGAAAACAAGCAAGCCTTAACTGATATTTTGCTCTATCATGTTGTAGCTGGTAAAGTGATGGCGGCTGATGTAGTTGGTCTTACCAGTGCACCCACTGTCTTAGGTGCCGACATCACCATTGCTGTTCGAGATGGCAATGTATTCTTGAACGACACTGTGCAAGTCATCATCACTGATATTGAAACATCCAATGGTGTTATCCACGTCATTGATGCAGTTCTTCTCCCGCCTCAATAAACGTACCCATATCCTCTCCTCTTTATTGTTAGTGTAAGTCAAACAGACGGGCATACGCCCGTCTGTTTGATTCTTTACATGCACAGATATTTTTTACTTTTTCATTTGCCGACGTTGCACAATCGAATAGATTGCCAAACCTAGCATAATGACTGCCACAACCCAAGCAGTATTTGCTACAAGAGAATCATTGGCTTGTTTAACTGCGATTCCTGCGAATGACCATGCCAACACAAAAACGTAGCCACTGTCCCGACGAGTGAACGTCATCACAAATCCAAGCGCAGAGGCGATGATGAGCATAATCACAGCCCAAACTTGCGGAGCGAGTCCAAATCCATTCCAATTGAGTAGATATAAATAATCGGTGACGTTGGCAACTGTGGCGACGGTTATCCAGCCGAGATAAATACTGAAAGGAATATCTACGCTCCATTTTTCAAGATTGCTGACAGAAGTTTTCCCAACATTTAATTTGAGATAACTTGCAATAAGCAGACTCAATAATGTGAGCATGACCAAAACGCTCAAGCCGAATAAGTTGTAATGCCAACAGAAT
>DQGV01000126.1 GCA_003524705.1 Anaerolineae bacterium
AGTGGATGAATTTTTTGATATGGGACGTTATCTTGTGTTAGGCACAACGCTCGCGGCAGGCTTGCAGACGTTTGTTTCACAATCCACTTTGCTTGCGATTGGTAGTGGACCCATTCTTTCCGTGCTGATTATGTTGCTATTAGCAGTTTTACTTTCTATTTGTTCAACCGTTGATTCATTCGTGGCACTTGGATTCGTTGGCACATTTAGTTTCGGTTCGATACTTTCATTTTTAGTGTTTGGTCCAATGGTAGATATCAAAAGTGTGATGATGTACACGCAAGTATTCAAACGGCGGGCTGTGTTTTACATTGTTGCCATTCCATTTATGATGAGTTTGTTAACAGGATTGTTGTTTAATTATTTAGGAAAATAACTTATGACTCACCGCATGGCACGTTCATTTCAAGGATTAATCCTCTTAGGCTTGTGCATCTTCTTTGCATCCAAAACCATTAACGGGCAATTAACTTGGTATATCAATGCTCGTTTTATTCCATTAACATTGTTTGGGATTTTATTCCTTGCCATTTTGGCACAGACAGTTTTTGCTGAAGTGCGACGGTCGCGAGCAGAAGATAAAGAAGAACATGAACATCATCATCACGAGCATGAACATTCTCCTGCAGGTTTGTGGGTGATGTTGATTCCATTGTTGATTGGAATTTTGATTCCGCCCCGCCCATTGGATTCATCAGCATTTACTAGCAAAGGATTCAACACAAACGCACCATTGGTCAGTGCTGAATCATCAGCGCAATTGTTTGAAACGGAATCAGAAGAAAGAAATATTTTAGATTGGCTGAAATTATTTAATTACAACGATAATGTGAATCAATTTTCAGGTCAGCAAGCCTCGGTGATTGGGTTTGTGTATTTTGATGAAGCCTTAGGTGAAAATCAATTTTATGTCAGCAGATTCGTAGTCTCATGTTGTGCGGCGGATGGATTTGCGATTGCCATGCCTGTTCAGTGGAATGATTACGCTTCACTTGAACAAGATGCGTGGGTGCAAGTCAAAGGCACAATTGAAGCGATTGTGATTGATGATAGAAATGTTCCGTTGATTGTGGCTGAGTCTGTGCAAGAGGTGCCTGTACCTGAAAGACCATATTTGTTTCCGTAAGATTGCTTTAGGCGGCGTCTCGCCGCCGAGGACAGCGGCTTGAGCAATGTAGTTGTGACACACAAAATTTATGAAAACAACAAACCTTTCCTTTGATAAACTCGCCATTAGCATATTGCTGATTTTATTGGCATTGGTTTTGGTCATCATCATTTGGGGTGAAAGCGCAGGCATCCGCGTTGTAGCAGATGTCCCCGAAGAAAGAGGCGCGAGTCCATATCAAAGAATCAAAATCACATTTTCTGAATCAGTCAGCACAGAAATGGCATTTGATTTAATCACGATGAATCCTGTGCATGAAGGCTATTTGGAATGGACGAATGAACGCTCGTTATATTTTGTGCCAATCAAGCCGTTTGCATTAAATACAAATTACACGTTGACAGTCAGCGCAGGTGTGCTTAATGCAACTGGTGGTGAGATAAAAAAACCTCGCAGTTGGAATTTTTTTGTGCGTGAACCTTTGGTTGCATATATGTTTACGGATGCGAATCAAAGTGGTGTGTGGACGATTGATTTGAATGGCAATGAACCAAAACGATTGACGAGTGAAGAGATAAAAGTTTTATCTTTTGATGCGGCGCAAAATGGCGACTTTGTTGTGTTTACAACATTGAATGAAAACGGCGGCGTGGATTTGTGGAAAGTGAATCGTGATGGAAGTGAGCAATCGCTTCTTCTCGACTGTGAACTTGATAGGTGTACTGTGCCATCTATTTCGCCTGATGCAAAATACATTGCTTACTCTCGTGAAGTTGCGGGACCGACTCCTGACATTCCGTATGGCTCGCCGCGTGTATGGTTATTGAATTTGGAAAATAGTTTAAATAGCCCCGTGTATGCAGACCCGCAAGTGTTGGGATATAACCCGTCATGGTCGCCTGATTCTCAAAAGTTAATTTCATTTGATGGCTTGGCGGATTTAATTAATTTATTTGATTTATCTACCAATCAACAATTTGTTTTTCCATCGAATACGGGCGGACCTGTCGTGTGGTCTCCTGATTCGACAAAGTTGATGTTTACAAATATCAGACAAACAGAAGAAGGATTTCGCACGCAAGTCCGCTTGGCAGATTTGACATTAAATGACACAATCACTTTAGTTGGACAAAATGATGAGCAAGATTATGGCTATTATTCGTTAGCATGGTCATCCATTGAAGAACGCGCTGTGATGGGGTTTCGACTTAGTGAAGAGCAACCTGCTCAAGTGTTGTGGATGTTTAATCCTGCTCGTTTGGATGGCATTTTGATTGCCAACGAACCTGAATATACGTATAACTCGCCACAATGGGATGCTTGGGGAAACACTTTAGTATTTCAACAATTCCGTTTGAAAGGTGTTCATGCGCCTGAAATTGGATATTGGCAAGATGGTTTTGATGCACCAAAATTTTTGACAAATGGTATTCTGCCGCAGTGGTTGCCGTAATTATCATGTCATTGCGAGGAGTGACGAAGTCACGACGAAGCAATCT
>DQGV01000355.1 GCA_003524705.1 Anaerolineae bacterium
GGCAGATTGGAACAAATTTACCTGAGGGCATTATATGAATTAGGGGACTTGTATTATAAAGATGGTCAACTTGAAAATTCAATCTCTATTTTTGAAAAAGTTATAGAGAGTGACCCTATTGAAGAAAAAGCCTATCAGGCTGCTATGAAAGTTTATCATCGGCTAGGTCAGCGAGGCTCTGTTGTTCGTATTTATCAAAAATATATAGAAGTGATGAAAAAATATGATTTGAGTCCTTCTGATGATATGGAAGACCTGTATCGAAAACTAACAAAATAGATAACTTTGTCTTGTCCTTAAAAATCAGCCTCAAATGAGGCTGATTTTTGTTTTTCTTGAAGCCTATTTTGAAGCCTAGCGAGCAGTATCTTTGGGGCAATCAAACATAAAGAAAAGGAAGATACTCATGAAAAACAAACTTAACCTCCTCGCTTTATCCGCCTCCCAAATCAAGCGCGAGCACATTCAAACCCTATTTGTGGTGCTTTCATTAGCAATGCTCGTTCTTGGTTTAGGCGCGCCAGAAGACAGCAACATCACCGGCCGATAAGTGATTCTGCTTTTTGCAGTCGCTTCTGGATTTGCCTTCGGCTTGGGGTGGGCGCGTTGGCTTGGTCAACCCTACCAACCGCCCGCCCTCAAACACCTCTGGTTAGTATTTGTCTCTTTTTTGCCACAATTTATTGCCATCTACTTTCCAAACACACGCGCGCAGATTTCAGATGAATGGGCGAGCGGAATCTTGATTGCTTCATTACTTGGGCTTTTGGGATTCGCATGGCTCAATCGAAACCTGCTTGGGATGAAAATCCTGTTTGTAGGTGCAATACTCAACTTCACCGTTATAGTTGCGAACCGTGGTTTCATGCCGATAAGTCCGCAGACGGCGAGTCAGCTTGTTTCAGAAGAAATCGTATCTGAGATTCCGATTGGAAGTCGCTTCGGCACCAAAGACATTCTCCTGCTTCCCGAACAGACTCGCTTCGAGATACTAGCGGATCGATTCTTAACACCAACTTGGCTCAATTATCCTGTGGCATTCAGCCTCGGTGATGTTTTTCTCGCAATCGGAATATTTTTGTTATTAGCCATTCAAACTAAAAAAGAAAGGGACGTTCCATGATTACACATTCAACCTACCAAACACAAATACAGATGACTTCATCATCTATCTCAACATCAAGCGGACTCACACGCGTCTTTGCCGCCGCAGTCGTTAGCCGTCAATTTTGCAAAATGCTTTTAAGTGACCCAGTCACTGCGTTGCAAAACGGTTATTTAGGTGAAACTTTCAAATTGAGCAATGAAGAACACAATTTATTAATTTCTATCCACGCTGAAAATCTTGCCGATTTAGCACGTCAAGTTAATAAAGCCTTACACAGATAAATGCGAACTTGTTGATATCTTATTGAATTGCTTACTGGCGCGTCGGCGGAGTAAGGGGAATACCGATGCGAATACGGGGAAACTTGTTCGTTCTTTTGGGGAACCCGCCGAGTATTACTCGGCGGGTGTTTTTTAGGTTAATCACCTTGCTGTGATAACTACTGCTGTGGATTCGCAAAACTCTCCCCTACATACTGTTAAAACAACAACATATTCTCCTTTTTTCTGGAAAGTATAAGAAAATTTACTACCACCGAAAGCCGGCTCATATACCATTGTGCTTCCAAGCCGAACTGACCAGGTATATTGACAAACATTTTGAAAATTACATAACAAATCGGCACCGCCCTTCACATCCACAAAAGAGCCTTCGGCATTAAAGTTTACATTTAAAGGTGCCTTGCCTTCAGAGGCGCTAAATCTAAGCTGCGGTATCATCATCGCACCTGGCGTTGAAGTTACAGAAATTTCTTGAGTCATTTCTGCTGTAACAGTTGGTATATCTGTCTCACTAATCTCTATATAAGGAGTGGCATCAGTTGGAAAAGGAAGAAATGTCTCTACTGGAAGTGTAGGAGTGGGAGTATCCTCAAAAGTAGCTTTATAAATTTCAAGTAGAAAAGGAGAGGCAAAAAACGCCGTCACACAGGCACTAATTAAGGTAAACAAAGCAACAATAATTGTCGTAGTTCGGTTGATTCTTGCTATTTCAATAGTTGATTCTTTTTGTGAATTTGAATTACCAGATTCAGTAGATTTATTTTTTTCAGACACGTAAGCCTCCCAATTTATAAGCAACAATGAATTATTTTAGTATTGTATAAATTTCTAAAGAGAAAGTCAAGTAGCAATAATCAAAAGTAGCCGAGGTAACTTTTAACAGACTACCTTAAAATCATTTCATCTACACATGGTACACTGACAAACATGAATAAAAAATGGACAAAAATTCTTATGTCACTAGCAGGCATTTTTCTGCTTGGTGTATTGATTTATCAAATCCCCGCTGTAAATTCACGTTTAGCATGGCGGTTAGACGTGTTACAAATTTACCTAAAAAACACAATTAATCCTATCGGTCCAGTACCAACCGCATTACCTGTTACACCACAAGCAAATACTCCTACACCTTTACCAACAAACACCGTCATCGCGCAAGCACTGCCATCCATCACACCAACTTCTACATCTATTCCTCTGCCTGCACAAGTTCTAATGTCATCCCCACCGTATGAAAAACAAACACCAAATAATTGTGGACCCGCAACATTATCAATGGCATTGCACATGTATGGATGGGAAGGTGACCAAACTGATATTTCAGATGTAATCAAACCTGTGACAGCCGACCGCAATGTAAACCCCGAAGAGATGCGGTATTACATCCGCACCCAAGCAGGTTGGTTAAATCTTGAATATCGAGTCGGCGGCACAATTGAAATCCTCAAACGTTTACTCGCCTCAAATTATCCAGTTATTGTTGAAAGTGTTACTTCACTTGACCCCGGCGACGCGCTTGGACCCACTGACGATTTATGGGCGGCACATTATCTACTGCTAACAGGATATGATGATACAAAACAAGAATTTACGGTGCAAGATTCTTATCATGGACCCGACCTCACCATTTCTTATGCACAACTCGAACAAGATTGGAAGCCATTCAACAATTTATACATGGTGATGTATTTCCCCCAATTTGAAGAAGAGATGAAAACCCTGCTCGCCTCAGACTGGGATGCCAACCTGAATCGGCAATCAGCATTAGACTACAGCCAAACATTAATCTCCAGCGACACAGCCGATGCCTTCGACTGGTTCAACTATGGAAGCAATCTCGCCTATTTTGCACGTTATGAAGAAGCCGCACTCGCTTATGACAAAGCAAGAGAAATTGGTTTACCCTTAAGAATGTTTCGTTATCAATTTGGTCCGTTTCTGGCTTACTTCCATTCTGGGAGAAATGATGATTTATTAGCACTGACAAATTATGCACGTGGTGTAACAGAAATGTCTGAAGAAGCATGGCTTTGGTATGGGTATGGGTTATATCGCCAAGGTGATAATGCGGGTGCGCTCAAGGCTTGGCAAAAAGCGGATTCCATTAACCCAAATTTTTTTGAAGACCAAGCTCAAAAAGCCATAGATTTATTACAGTAAACTTATTCAATGAAAAAAATATATCTTCTCTTATGTTGTGTGGTCTTAATTTCTGCTTGCCAACCTGCACCAGAACCTACTCCTCAACCTTCTGCTACACCAATTGTTATTGCAACACAAACACCGACTATTATTCCTACACTGACAGAAATTCCTGTATCAGCAACACCAATTCCTACGGCTACACCTGAGACGATAAAAATTTTAGCCAAAGATGGCATGACTCAAATTTACATTTCCAGTGGTACTTTTATGATGGGTGGTTTGGATGTGTATCGTGAAAATGATGAATTGCCTGCCCATGAGGTTTTTCTGGACTCATTTTGGATAGACCAAATCGAAGTTACTAATGGCATGTATGGTTTATGTGTGCAAGCTGGTGAATGTAGAGTACCTGTGCAAACTCGTTCAAATAGACGTGAAGAATATTTTGGAAATGTAGAATTTCAAGATTATCCTGTGGTTAACGTCACATGGTTTGATGCGAATGCTTATTGTGTATGGGCAGAGAGAAGATTGCCTACTGAAGCCGAATGGGAATATGCCGCGCGCGGAAATGACAAAAGGAATTTTCCTTGGGGTGATGAACCACCCAATGAATACACAGCAAATTTCATCAATTTGATTGGAGATACTTCACGGGTTGGAAGTTACCCCGAAGGTGCTAGTCCGTTTGGGGTGTTGGATATGGCTGGGAATGTATCGGAATGGGTATCTGATTTTTATCGCATGGATTATTATGCCAAATCACCGTCTGAAAATCCTACAGGTCCATCAGCAGAAGAAGTGTTTAATGTGATGCGTGTGATTCGAGGCGCGTCTTTTCAGGATGAAGGTTATGATTTGCGTGTTTCTAATCGAAATTATATTGAAGGACCAAATCCGAAGGCACAACCAAATGAAGATGAATTTTATGGCAAGTATTCAGTCAAAATCGGTTTCAGGTGTGTAGCGGATGGTTAAACAGAATCAGGTTTACCCGTAGAAATGAGGCGGGTTAGTCATCAATAAAACTGTAGCCACCAGGCCATGTCTTAATTAATTCAGTCAGGTTCATTTCTTCTTCTAGTTTTTTTCTGAGACGATAGACAACATTTTTTAGCAATACTACATCACCTTCTGCACCCCAGATGGTTTCTATAATTTCTTCGTTGGGGAAAACATAACCAGGTCGGCTCATTAAGAGATGTAAGAGACGAAATTCAAGGTTGGTGAGTTTAATTTCTTTTTTGTTTTTGCTAACCGCGGAACGATGTGAAGGGTCTAGCCGTAAACGCCCGGTGTGATGTGGTTTCATGGGTTCGCTCCAACTGCGTTTTGACCACGCTAATATTTTTGCAAGAAAAATGGCTGGGCTAATGGGTTTGACCACGCATTCATCTACGCCGTTTTGATAGGCTTCGAGAATTTCTTGTTCGTTGTTATATGGAAGAAAAAGCAAAATTGGGCTAGCACTGATTGAGCGAAATTTTTTGCAAAGTTCAATTCGTTGTGGATGTGGTGCGTTGAGGTCAATAACGATTAGGTCTGGAATTTCTTCGGTGGAGCGTTGCATGGCACGCTCTACGGATGTTTCTACAATTGCGACTAATCCTTTATCACGGATGATGTATCCCCAAATGGGTGCTGTGGAATCTTGGTCACAGACAATGAAAACGCGCGGGGAGTTTTGATTGTTCATTTATGTTTCCTTGTTACTAACAAAGTTGTAAGTGATTATATGCCAAAAGGTCGTAAAAGGTCGTATTTTTTGACCAAAATGTTACCTTTGGGGGATTAGGAAAAAAGTACCATCTCTTTATACTGTGGCATATCAACAAAGGAGAACCTATGAAAAAATTAATTCCAATTCTTGCAATTGTGGCAATGATTGCCTCAGCCTGTGGTGCGGGTGGCGGTCAGCCGACTGCTATTCCGGTTGCAACTGCTTTCCCTACCAATACCCCACCTGCTGTTAATGCACCTGCTGAAGTGAGCAGTGGTGGAACAGCTGGTGAAGAACGCGTTTCATCTGTAGATGGGATGCCCTCTGTTTATATTCCAGAAGGTACCTTCCGTATGGGTGGTATGGATGTAGATGCTCAAAGTGATGAAATGCCAGCTCATAGTGTCACCATGAAGGCATTTTGGATGGATAAGTTTGAAGTTACTAATGCCATGTATTTTGCATGTGTACAGGCAAGTGCTTGTGAACCTCCACAATTCTTTAAATCAGAAAGCCGTGATTCGTATTTTAATAATGCTGAATTTAATGATTTTCCTGTAGTGTATGTCACTTGGCTTCAAGCAGATGCATACTGCAAATGGGCTGGCAGACGCCTCCCCACCGAAGCTGAATGGGAACGAGCCGCACGCGGCGATGACTTCCGTACTTACCCTTGGGGTGATGAGCGCCCAGATAATTCACGTGGTAATTTCAACTATTTTGTTGGTGATACTACCCGTGTAGGTAGCTACCCTGCTGGTGCAAGCCCATACGGTGTATTAGATATGTCTGGTAATGTCGCTGAATGGGTTTCTGATTACTACGATGCAGGATATTATGCACAAGGCGCTTCTGTTAACCCAACAGGACCCGGCTCACGTAGTAATTACTTCAATCGTGTTTTGCGTGGTGGCACTTATCAAGATGCTTTCCAAGATGTACGCTTAGCAAACCGTGCTTCTATTCGAGGTTCTAACCCAAATGCTTCTGACCCACTCTCTACTGATTATCTTGGGGAAATTTCTCCAAAGATAGGTTTCCGTTGCGCTTCAGACTAAGTGGATAGTTGATTCTAAAAGTCGTCAGGACTCTTGTCTTGACGACTTTTTTGTTTAAGTAAAATGTTGAGTTTGTGAAGCAGGCAAAAAGTCAAGAATGAAGCGGGTTTTTATCTTTACGCATATAAATCGCTATGGTAAACTCACAACGTAAGACATAGTCCCAATAAGATACTCTTATCCAGAGAGGCGGAGGGAACGGCCCTGCGATGCCTCGACAACCGGTCAATAAAATGAATACGGTGCCAATTCCGACAGGATAGCTGGAAGATGAGAGGGTAACAAAATTTTTCATTGCCCTTTCTGCACGTCTGAATGGGCAATTTTATTTTCTTGAAGGAGAAACAAAAAAACAATGAGTAATACTTTTATGACTTCACAAAAACTGATGTTCACATCAGAGTCAGTGACGGAAGGACATCCCGATAAAATTTGTGATCAAGTATCGGATGCAGTTTTAGATGCGTGTTTGGAACAAGACCCACGCTCGCGTGTGGCGTGTGAAACGGCTGTGAAAACTGGTTATGTAATGTTGCTTGGCGAAATCACAACCAATTCTCAATTTAATTATGATGAGTTGGTTCGCCAAGTTGTCAATGACATTGGTTACGACTCTAGCGAAAAAGGTTTTGATGGTAATTCTTGTGGCGTGTTAGTTGCGATTGCAAAACAATCTGGTGACATTGCCATGGGCGTAGATAAAGCCCTCGAAGCAAAATCTGGTGAAATGACCGAAGCCGAAGTTGAATCTGTCGGTGCTGGTGACCAAGGCATGATGTTTGGCTATGCATGTAACGAAACAGATACTCTTATGCCATTGCCAATTTATTTGGCACATAAATTAAGTCGCAAACAAAGTGAATTACGAAAAAGCGGCGCCATCAAATGGTTACGCCCAGATGCAAAAAGCCAAGTGACAATTGAATATTCACAAGGCAAGCCTGTTCGTATTGATACCGTTTTGATTTCCACACAACACGCGCCTGAAGTTTCACAA
>DQGV01000412.1 GCA_003524705.1 Anaerolineae bacterium
GACCAACATCAGGCAAAGACATTTCGCGTGGGTCAAATAATTGAATCGCAATCACTTCATGTTTTTGACGCAACAAAGTTAACGAACGCTCCCAACCAGAGACACTAATAAAATCCGAAACAATAAAAATTAACGAACGTTTTTTGATGGAATGTAAACCGCCTTTGATTAAAGTAGATAAATCAGTGATAGGCGTTTGTTTGAGACGTGGTTGTTTCAACAAATCATTAATCAATCGCAAGACATGTAATCGTCCACTTCGGGCTGGGACAGTATGTTGAATTCCATTTCCAAACATCATCGCGCCAACACGATTTCCATGCCGAGTTAATAAACGCGAAAGTGTGCCAACAAAATCAATTAACACATTTCGTTTTTGATTATCTAACGCACCAAAGTCAACTGATGGACTCAGATCCAATAAAAACCAAGCCATGATTTCACGGTCTTCCATATATTGACGAACATAGGGCGTATCCATACGCGCGCTGACGTTCCAATCAATATAACGAATATCATCTTCTGGTTGATATTCGCGCAAATCAGCAAAATCTACACCGAAGCCGCGAAAGAGACTGCGATAATCGCCTTGCAAATATCCATCGAGGCGACGAATCACTTTCCAATCAAGGCGGTGCAGAATATGCTCAGGAGTTTGAGCGGAGGTTAACGTGTTCATTCAATGGCACCACTGGAATTGGAATGCGGTCTAATATTTTTGTCAGTAAATCATCACTGTTGATGTTATCGGATAGTGCTTCATACGAAAGCACAAGTCTGTGACGAATCACATCTAAAGACATATCTAAAACATCTTGTGGGAGAACATAACTTCGTCCACGCACGAAAGCCAATGCTTTGGCTGTCAGAATTAAATTGATAGAAGCACGCGGACTTGCTCCAAACGTAATGTATCTTTCAATTTCAGGTAAACCAACTGATTTGGGACTTCTTGTTGCATTCACTAACTTAACTGCATACTCAATTAAAGATGGGTCAACATATACTTCATCAGCTTTCTTTTGTAATTCAAGTAACTGGTCAGTTGTTAATATTTTCTGCACTTCAATCATTGCACCAGTCATTCTTTCTACAATCACAAATTCTTCTGTTGAGGTTGGGTAACCCACTAACACCTTAAGCATGAAGCGGTCAACTTGGGCTTCGGGAAGTGCATACGTTCCTTCTGTTTCAATTGGGTTTTGAGTTGCCAACACCAAAAATGGATTTGGCACTTTGAAAGTCTCACGCCCAATCGTGACTTGTTTTTCTTGCATAACTTCCAATAATGCACTTTGTACTTTTGCAGGCGCACGATTGATTTCATCAGCCAGTAATAAATTTGTAAACACTGGACCCAATGAAGTATTGAACTCACCCGTTTTTTGATTATAGATTCGTGTACCGATTAAATCGGCAGGCACTAAATCTGGCGTGAACTGAATGCGTTTGAATTCACCGCCGATTGAATCTGCTAAAGTTTTAATTGCCATTGTCTTTGCAAGCCCTGGCACACCTTCAACCAAAATGTGTCCGCGAGCAAGCAAAGCCACAATCATGCTTTCCAGCAAATGATCTTGCCCTACAATTATTTTTTTAACTTCATATAAAACACGTTCCATTGGGAGTTTATTTTCGTTATCCATGTTTCTCCTTTTAATTCTAGGGTGAGGGTTCTAATACGGTGGCGCACCCATCCCGCCCATTGCAGTCATAATCGGAACAGCAAATCCGATACCAATAAAAAAGCTTTCATCTGTGGGGTTGAGAAGACCAGTTACGATTCCAATCACATGTCCATTTCGATTTAATAAAGGTCCGCCAGAATTGCCGGGGTTAGCAGGTGCATCAAATTGAATCATACCGGGAATAGCAAGATTACTATTCGGTACATAAAAGACTCTATCAAAGCCAGAAATCACACCCGCACTAATTGAACTATATAAACCAAACGGGTTTCCCACTACATACGCTTCGTCACCAATATTCCCAGCACCAGCCAATGTTGCAGGAACTACAGTCAACGGTGTATCCAATGCTTGAAGCACAGCCAAATCCATTTCTGGCATTTCCAAAACAACTTCACCAGTCGTTTTGGTTCCATCTGCAAAGGTGATATTGATAACATCAGCGCCAGCGATGACATGCAGACTTGTGAGGATGTTACCGAAACTATCGACGATAACGCCGCTTCCTAAGCCGAAATCTGATTCAGCATCCTCATTTTTTGCTTCCACCTCAATCAAAATCAATGACGGTTGAATCACTTGATACACCAATGCAGAGTTGGCAGGTTTGGGTGTAGCAGATGCCATTGCAATAGCAACAGATTCGTTGACATCATTTATCGTCAATTGATTGGGTTGGATAAAGATTAAGTTATAAAGAATAAATGCCAAAAGCGAAGTTAAAATTCCCGCGACAAAAGGCAAGCCTCCCCGTAGGCGCGAAGCGAGTTTCCCCATCTGCTCTTTCCATGTAGTCTTTTGTATCTCAGGTGATTCGTTCATGCACCTTTCCTTTTCGAGAATTGGTCACGAGCAAACATTTGAATTACTATAAGGCTTAAGTTTTAGATGAAGATGAGAAAATCGCGTTATTTAATATACAATTACCCTATCATTCTATAAGTAATCTTTAAGGAGCATAACATGAATGTTTCTGATGCAATTCGACTCAAACGCGCCATAAGAAAATTTCAGGATAAGCCTTTGCCAGAAGATGTGGTGTTGGCGATTTTGAATGCAGGGCGAAGGTCGCAATCATCAAAAAATACGCAGGCTTGGCAATTCATTGCCATTCAAGATAAAAAAATTTTACAGGATTTATCGAAGTGTGGCGAATGGGCTGGGCATATTGCTGGCGCGTCTTTGTGTGTTGCGATTCTAACACCTGACCCCGAAGGCAAATTTCAAATCATGTTTGATGCGGGTCAAGCCGCGGCTTTTATGCAATTAGCCGCATGGGAGTTGGGCATTGGTTCCGTCCCCGCTTCTTTATATGATTTCGACCTGACTCGCAAGATTTTGCAGTATCCTAGCGAATGGCATTTGCGGATTGCATTGTCGTTTGGCTATCCGTTGGATGAAGAAAAATTATCTGCTCCGCCGAAAAAAGGTGGACGTGTAAAGTTGGAAGATGTAGTACATTGGGAGAAGTGGTAAATGGCGTATAATGAAACAATAAACTGGTAATTTATAGCGAGGAAACGTGATTCAAAAATTATCACAAATTGATAAATACTTCATTATTGCATTCTTTATAGGGCTTGCTATTCGCTTGTTCGCGATTCCTTTTGCGATGTCGTCTGGGGGAGATGCTGTTGTTCGCATTTTTATAGCACAAGAATGGATGAAAGACCCAACTATCATTACTTCGGGAGTTTGGGGTCCTTTACATACATATTTAACAGCAGGCATTCTATACATTTGGAATGATGCTGTTTATGCGCCTTTGTTCCTAAATTGTATCTTTTCGGCATCAGTTGCAATTCCGTTGTACTTATTTGTGAAGCACGAATGGAATGAATCTGCGGCACTTTTTGTGGCATGTCTATATTTACTATTCCCTGTAGGTATTCGATATGGGCTAGATACATTGACGGAATTGCCATTTATCTTTTTTATTACATTATCTATGCTTTTTCTTTCGTATGCACGAAGTGAACAAGGGAACTGGAAACATGCCTTTATCGCAGGGTTTATGATTACGATTGCAGGGTCATTGAGGTATGAGTCATGGGGACTAACTCCATTTTTAGGTTTGCTATTATGGAAAAAATGGAAAGAAATGTTCCTGTTTTTTGCCACCTCAGCCATCTTCCCCATTTTTTGGATGACCGGAAATTACCTTGAATACCAAGATCCTTTCTATAGTTTTAACTGGGCTGTGGATTGGGTCACGAATGTTAGTGGTTTTACAGAAGAAGTAACAGTCATTGACAGAATTAATCGCTTTTTGTTCTATCCACGAGCATTGATTTTTGGTCTGACACCCTTAGCTTTCTTAGTGTGTTGTGCAGGTGTATTTTTTGTTTTGTATTATCGCCAAAAGCAATGGGTATGGATAATTCCCTTCGCTGCATTAACAGGTACATATATCCTTAATGCTGTTCGGGGTGATTTTTCAACCCAAGTTCGCTATAGCATTAATTTGGCTATTTTTATGATTCCATTTGCAGGTGAATGGTATTTACGGCAAAAAGAAAAGCGGCGCTTTTTGTATTCTGCTCTGGTTTTAATTTCAATCCTTCCACTTTCATATTTGCATTACATTATCCCTTGGCCCTTTGATTTTCCTCACCCAGTACCTTATCAAGTCAGCCCAATTCCACGCTTGGATGAGGCGGCTGTAAACATATCCGAAAGTCAAATACTAATCTCAGAAGAAAATTCAGGCGGATTGTTATTAGACTTTTACGCTTGGGACGAAACCTATTACATTGCTTTAATGTCTCGCAAAGACCCATCTACCATTTTCATTATGCCTGGCGAAGAGCATGAGCCAATTGAAATGGAAAGGCTTGAAAAATTTCTAGCGAATAACCCCAACGGAGTGTTGCTATTAACGGAAACGCATAGGTATATAGAAGTTCAGTCAATAGATAGTGGTGAACAAATTATGATTGAGGGGTATCCAAAACCATTGATTATTGAACTTATAGAAAAAGTAGAAGATGTAGCATTTTATAAATATACACTTAGTCCTTAAATCTTCTAGGAGCACAAGCCTCAATATATTACAATTGAGGCTTATGCTTTCGGTTGAAAATTACATCTCCCAGTTTCAAAATAAAACAATTTCAGTTTCTGTCTATGACCTAGAAACAAATCAAGAAATCAACATCCATGCTGATGTAATGATGCACCCTGCCAGCACCATGAAAGTACCTGTGATGATGGAAATCTTTCGTCAGTCACATGCGGGGATTTTTTCATTAGATGACAAAATTGAAATCTACAATTCATTTCAAAGCATTGTAGATGGCAATGATTTTGATTTAGATGTCGCTGATGATTCAGAAAAAACTTTGTATGCACGAATTGGTGAAAAAGAAACGATACGAGAATTAAATCGTCTGATGATTGTTTGGTCTAGTAATTTGGCGACAAATATCTTAATGGATAAAGTTGGGACAAAGCCAATTGATAATTTCATAAAAACACTTGGAATCAAAGATGTAAATATCATGCGTTTGATTGAAGATAATAAAGCATATCGCTTGGGAATGAACAATACTTTCAGTGCGCGTGGTACAACTCACATGATGAGATTAATTGCAGAAGGTAAAGTTATTTCACAAGAAGTTTGTGATGAAATGATTCAAGTAATGTTAGGTCAAGAATTTAATGAGAGTATTCCTGCGTTACTTCCAAAAGATGTAAAAGTTGCTCACAAAACAGGTTGGACTGGAGAATTTTTCCACGATACAGGTATTGTCTTTCCGTCAATTCGCAAACCGTATGCGATTACACTTTTTACAAATGGCTTTCCTGAAAATGATGAGTTTCAAGCACATAACTGTATGGCAGAAATTTCAAAATTAATTTACGAAGGACTTAAATGATTACTATTTCAAACTTAACTTATTATCCAATCAAAGCTTGTCGTGGATTTGATGTGACTGAATCAAATGTTGAACGCATGGGTCTTGAATATGACCGCCGCATGATGGTCATTACACTTGAAAATAAATTCTTAACGCAACGCGAATATCCAAAGCTTGCATTGGTCACACCCACATTGAAAGATGATTCAATTACACTTTCTGCGCCGAATTTTGATACGCTTCAATTTCCAATTAAAAAATCTGGTTATACATTTCCTACACAAATTTGGAAAAGCACTGGCGTGCAAGCTGTTGATCAAGGCGATGAAACCGCTGAATGGTTTTCAGAGTGGCTTGATACGCCCGTGCGTTTAGTTCATATTGCGGATGGCTATAAAAGAAAAGTCAGCGCGGAATATGCAATCAATGATGATGACCACACTGGATTTGCAGATGGCTATCCGATTTTGATTATCTCTGAAGAATCGCTTCAAGACCTTAACGGGAACCTTGATTCTCCACTTCCAATGAATCGATTTCGCCCCAACCTTGTGGTCAAAGGTTGCAAACCATTTGAAGAAGATTCTTGGAAGCGCATTCGCATCGGTGATGTGGAATTGGCTTTGGTCAAGCCTTGTGCAAGATGTGAAGTCACTACAATTGATAAAGAAACTTTAGAACGAAGCAAAGAACCACTCAAAACTTTAGGAAAATATCGCAAACACAAACTTGGAGCCATCTTCGGGATGAATGTCATTCCACTAAACAGTGGCAAGCTGAAGGTCGGTGGAAGCGTGGAGATTTTAGAATAATGGAAAAAATTATCATTGACATCATCGGCTGGATTGGCACAATTTTATTTCTCGTTGCATACGCATTAGTCTCTGCCAAAAAAGTTGAAGCGGATTCATGGTCATATCAAGGCATGAATTTAATTGCAGGAATATTTTTGACCATCAACACATTGTATTTGCAAGCCTATCCATCGGCTGGATTAAATATTGCCTGGCTTTTGGTTGCAGTGGTTACTTTAGGAAGAAAAGTTGTTGTAAAGTAGGGGCGACTCTTTTAGCGAAATTAAGACGTCTGGTAAATCAGGAAGAGTCGCCCTTACGAAAGTAGATTACCTGAATATTTATCCGCAAACAAAGCAGG
>DQGV01000369.1:0-2492 GCA_003524705.1 Anaerolineae bacterium
TTAACGTTTTGTTGATTTGCTGCTTTGTGAACTTTGTTTTGGTTTTTCTTTGAACCTTTGTTTTTTATTTTGCATGGACCTTCTGCTGATTTTCTGATTGTGAATGTAGTTACAGTTTAGGTTGATTTTGCGAACAGCCTTGTCGCAATATGAGCGAAATTTAACAAGACAATAAGAAGACCCAATAAGACAGTTATAAACTTATCTGCAAAAGTTACGCCTACAAATACTGTCATATAAGCCGCAAAGGCTGCAATTTTCGTTAAACTATTAGGAACTGGAAACCTAGAGAATCTTTTCCAATATATCCATCCTACAATAGGTAACATTAAATACTGTATAGTAATTAACAATAATAAAGAAATAGGTAGATTGTTGCTTATAGTTAACTTAACTATAAGCAACAATGCAAATGCCTTATCGGACCATGTATCGAGAATTGCACCTAAATGGGAGGTGGCATTCAATTTTCTTGCCAGCCAACCATCAAATAAATCTGTAGCAGCCGCCACAAATAGAATTAATGATTGTCCAACCGTTGCAGGAATATTCCCATAAAATACAAAACCTATACAAATCAAAAGTCGACTGATTGAAATGATATTCGGTAAGGCTTTTATACCTAAGGTCGTTATAGAAATCATTGTTGATGCTCTTTTTCTCCTTGATCTACTTCCATTGAAGATGGCATTTTCATCATGGTATAAATATCGGGAGTTTTGACTTTGACCTTTTGTGATTTAGGTTGCATAGAAGCCTTTAGTTCTTTACGGTGCTGATATACATAGTACGCAGACACAATGTAAGCCATTAACAAGGAGATCAAAACCAATCCAATGCCAAGGTTGTGCATCATTTCATTTGTTGATGGAATCATTAATACCAGAATACCTGCGTGAAGAACGACAAAGCGGATGCGGCCCAAAACGTCATTGATTTCTGCCAAAGTACTATTGTCTGCTGTCCTGATGCCCCGTACTCCTAGGATGATAAGTTCACGATATAAGAAAAGGAACAGCAAAAATAGGGAGGTTGTGCCCCAAAGCACTAATCCCATTAGTCCTGTCATAACAAGCATTTTGTCGGCAACAGAGTCCATGGAACGACCAAAAGCTGATGTCAACCCACGCGAACGCGCTATCTTTCCATCTAAAAGATCTGTTAACAAGGCCAAGAGGTACAATGAAATTGATACCCAATAAACATTGTAGTAAATAGAAACAAACAGGATCGGTGTTATAACTATTCGAGCGATGGTTAGAATATTAGGTAAAGTCATGATTTTGTCTCCATTCAATTTGATTTTTGGTAGCTGATAAGAAATTAATTCACATTAATTTCTTCCTTTTTTATCATATGAGTTTCTGATAAATGCTATACACGCCAATTCCGTCGCACGACAAATTTGGCGTGTTTTAAAGCACTTACTTTTCATTCTATGGGGTAAAATGCGGTACCTTGAATTTTGAAAAGAAAATACAAATTTTTTTTGATTATTCTGGTTTTAGCGATCTATCTAACAACTTTTGTGATATAATATCTCTTGGATAAGTAATCCTTTCACCGGGAGGGTAGGTTAAATAGACAATGATCACTAGTCAAAACAGAAAGCGATATAGATTATTTAGCAAATTAATGAATAACTACAGAGAGCGACAAGGATTTACCATAACTGATCTCTACACAGTCCTGAAAAAGCGTTGTGGCTATACTGCTCATTTTGATACCATCCGAAGATATGACCGGGGGGAGAGAATGCCTGATGCGAGATTTGTAATCCTCCTCAGGAAAACACTAGCGCTAACTGAATTCGAGTTTAAAAACCTTGTAGATGCCATCATCATTGATTTCAATGATGACACCTATGATACTTATAGAGATTTAATAAAAAACTTAATTTTAGAAAAATCTCCCTGTGCACCAGAACCTGACATCTTCCAATAAGGGTGGCTTTAATCCAATTATGAAAAATCCAATTTTAAGGGCGTATTAATTTTATGAACAAAAGAGAACTTTCCGCTATGGCAGTATTGTTACTTCCACCTGATCAACTTCGTCAACCAGGCTTCGGCGATTGGTCGCCCAGTGTAAATGGTTATAGCAGATTTTTAGAGGTAGCTATACGACAGTGCAAAGAAGCTGCTTTGCGATGTGCAGAAAACCATATGGAGGCAGAATGCCAGATTTTTTTAGAACGTGTTCTTGAATTGGAAGAAAAACTACTTTTAGAAAATCAAAAAACTACGAATAAGAAAACGCAAGGCATATGACTTCAAAAACTTATGTTCTCCTCGAGACAGAGGTTGAAAAAACAAAGGCCGTGGTAACCTCAATAAAGGCGTTGAAAGAAGTTAAAACAGTTAATATTATCACTGGCCCTTTTGATGTAATTGTCTACTTTGAGGCTGAAGATTCTCAGATAATTGGCACTTTGATAATTGAAAAGCTACGTCCACTAGATGGGGTGAAACGTACACTAGATCGGAAGAGCA
>DQGV01000369.1:2679-2838 GCA_003524705.1 Anaerolineae bacterium
ACTAGATGGGGTGAAACGTACACTTACTTGCGTTGTAGTAGGATAGATTTCCATAATTCACTGAATCAGCCATATGCCACACAAAATAATAATGCAGTTTAGGGGAGTTAGCCAGTATTGTGTCGTACAATGTTGATTTTACGACTAATAATTAGCCTC
>DQGV01000205.1:0-3827 GCA_003524705.1 Anaerolineae bacterium
ATTAATTCTGCGTGGGGGTCTTCATCTTCAATGAGAAGAACGTGAAACGTATCTTCAGGCATAGGTAAGTTAGGCGTGTGGATTTGTATTCCAGCCAAGCCAGTAAAAGCCTAAATCGTTCATAAGTTTGCTAAATTCTTCAAACCCAACTGGTTTTACGAGATAACTGTTTACATAATTATCGTAAGCACGGGCAACATCTCTTTCGGCTTCGGAAGTGGTTAAGATAATTACGGGAATACTTTTGGTTTCTTCTTGTTGTTTGATGGCTTGTAGAACTTCAAGCCCGTCAACTCGGGGTAAACGTAAATCTAAAAGAATCATGTGCGGGCGTGGACTAGATTCAGGGGTTTCATACTGCCCACGCCGTAGAAGATAATCTAATGCGCTTTGACCATCGGTGAAGTGCATAATTCGATTGGCAATGCGATGGTCTTCCATGGTGCGAATTACAAGTTCAGCATGGTCTGCATTGTCTTCCACGAGCATAACGAGTACAGGTTCGCCCATCATTCTTTTCTCCTTCTAATTTTGCTTATTGTAAACCATTTGCCTGTTTCAAGCATAGTGTTTTAATCCCCTTTAATGCTTATGAGCCGTGATATAATTTGAACGTTCAGTACTCAAAAAATCATTTGTTGGCGAAGGAGAACCTATGGAAGTCACTACACAGGAATTTAAACATTGCGACCTGATTACAGTGAAAGGGCGTGTGGATAGTTCGACAGCACCTCAGTTTACAAAAGAACTTGAAAAGGCTACCAACAATGGACGTTACAAAATTGTGCTAGATATGAGTGACTTAGAATACATGTCTAGTGCTGGGTTTCGGGCTTTGCTTGCTACACAACGTAACTGTAAACGCTACAATCGCGGTGAAGTGGTTTTAGCATGCGTACCAGACCGTATCCGTGAAGCGCTTGAGTTAGCAGGTTTTACTGAACTCTTCAAAACATTTGATGATGTGACTGAAGCTGTCGGCAGTTTTTAGGCTAGAAAGAATTCGACTAGCAGAATCAAGCCGACCCTTAAGAATGAGGCGCATCGCGCAATTTTAATAGAAAGACAGGAGAATGCCGTCTCGTCGTATCAAGAGGCGGCATATCATTTTTATTTTATGCCAAGTATTACTTTCCAAGCCAGATTTGAATTTCTGGATGAAATCCGCGATATGGTTGCTGAAACCGCTCGCGCAGGCGGGTTTTCAGAAAAAACAATTTATTCTTTACAACTTGCGGCAGATGAAGCCGCAACAAATATTATTGAACATGCTTATGCGGGGGTTAAGAATGCTTCTTTTTCTGTGACGTGTGAAATGCAGGGCGATAAAATTATTATCGTGATGCAAGATAACGGCAAACCATTTGATTCGAGTGCTGTAAAAGAACCAAACTTAAAAACAGACCTTGCCAAACGGCAGATTGGTGGCTTGGGTGTATATCTGATGCGAAAGTTGATGGATAGTGTGCATTATGAATCATCTAAGTCTGGCAATGTGCTGACGATGACCAAACGAAGGGAATAACTTATGTCTCCCGCCACCCGAACATCTTGGGATTGGCTTCAACTTGCCAGCCTGGGGGAGCAACTTCGTAGTAATCATTCACTCGCTGTACAACGCGACCAAATTATTACCATGACCAGCCAGTTAATGAATGGCAAGGTAGATGTTTGGTTGCAAGAAAAAATATTCCGTTTGCCAGATTGGAACGAGAAACATATCTTTCCATCACAACCAACGATTGATGGGATGAAACATGCGATTAAAGCGGGAAAGTTAATTACAAAAAATGGTAAGACGAAAAGCGCCGCTTCAAACTTGACTTATGCCGCGATTCCGCTAGCCGATAAAGAGTCTACGCTTGGAGCATTGTACGTTACACGCCCAAAGGGTCCTGCTTTTTCAGCAGAGGAATTAAACTTACTGCAAGGGATAGCACAAGTTATTTCTATGAGTTTAGCGGCTTCACATCGAACTGAAGTGGAGCAGTTTCGTTTACGCCAATTGAATTTAGTACGCGATGTAAGTGCTCAAATTGCCAACGCGCAAGATTTAGATGAACTTGCCGAGCAAGTGACAAAACTAATTCAAAGAACTTTCCATTTTTATTATGTTGCTATTTTTACATTGAAACCAGATTCAAACTGGTTGAGATTCCGCGCCAGTGCAGTTGCTCCACGTAAAGGGATGAAGAAAGCCTCCATTGCATTGGAAGTAGAAGTTGGTCAGGGGTTGATTGGTGAAGCCGCAAAGACTGGTGAAGTGATTGTTTGTGATGATGTGCAAAAGGAAGCGCGTTTTCGCTTTATTGATAGCTTGCCTGAGACAAAATCGGAAGTTGCTATTCCTTTGAAAATAGAAGATGAAGTCTTAGGTGTGCTTGATGTGCAAAGTAATCGCTTGCGTGGGTTTCATCCGAATGATTTATTAATTCTTCATGCACTAGCAGATAACATTGCTCGTGCAGTCGAAGGCGCACGTTTATACAGCAGTTTACGTCGTCGCGCCGACCAATTGACATTGGTTTCAGAAGTTAGCAAAAGCGTCACCTCTACACTTGATTTATCCGAATTGATGCGCGATGCGGCGAACTTAATCCATGAAAAATTTAAGTACCCGTATGTGTCTTTGTTTACAGTTCATCCCAATCGAAGATTGATTGCCTATCAAGCAGGGAGTGGCAAACGCAGTAAACAACTTGAAGGTTATACAATTTCATTAGACGACACGATGGGAATTATGCCGTGGGTAGCACAACACGGAAAGACAGTCTTAGCCAATGACGTTACGAAAGATGAGCGTTATATCCCTTCACCTTTGCCACCGAAAAACACAAAATCGGAATTATGTGTACCATTATTATTTAATGAAAAAGTTGTAGGCTTATTAGATATTCAGTCTGATAAATTAAACTCATTTACTGAAGATGACCAAATTATGTTTGAAGCTGTAGCAGATACAATGGCGGCGGCGATTCGCAATGCTGATTTATATCGTTCTGAACAATGGCGTAGGCAAATTGCTGATAGTTTAAGAGAAGTAGCGGGTTTGGTTTCTAGTAACGTGAGTGTAGATGAAGTATTGCAAACCATTCTGACTGAATTAGACCGCAACTTGCCCGTAG
Source organism: Anaerolineae bacterium (assembly GCA_003524705.1). Next base: position 3,126 of record DQGV01000205.1, read on the forward strand.
ATATTTCTGCGATTTGGTTGCTAGAAGATGATAAATTATGTCTCTCGGCTGTGCGTGGAATTGATGCTGAACAACTCGAATCAACTTGCATGGCGTATCCCGATTCTTTATATTCGATGGTTGATGCGATGATGTCTGAATCTCCAATCATCCGTATGCCAGAAGACCCAATGTGGCCCGGCGGAATTACAGCAGGTTACGATAAAAATTATTCATCTATTGTTGCGCCATTGCGTGTTGGTGATAGACAACTGGGTTTGTTAACTCTCGCGCACCATGCGCCGGGAAGATATGGTCACGAAGCGCAAGCCATTTCTGCTACGTTCGCAAATTATGCAGCTGTTGCAATTGAGAATGCGCGTTTATTTNNTATCCCGATTCTTTATATTCGATGATAGATGCGATGATGTCTGAATCTCCTATCATCCGCAAGCCAGAAGACCCAATGTGGCCTGGCGGAATTACAGCAGGTTACGACAAAAACTATTCATCTATTGTTGCGCCATTACGAGTTGGTGATAGGCAACTAGGTTTGTTAACACTTGCACATCATGCACCGGGCAGATACGGGCACGAAGCACAAGCCATATCTGCTACGTTTGCAAATTATGCCGCTGTTGCAATTGAAAACGCACGTTTGTTTGATTCAGCCCAAGAACAAGCATACGCATCCGCCGCTTTGTTGCAAGTAGCGCAAGCAGT
>DQGV01000205.1:3861-4046 GCA_003524705.1 Anaerolineae bacterium
GTTGGGTCAAGTGATTTGAATGAAATCTTAAATTCTATTGTGCGCATTATGCCGATTTTGGTCGGTGTAAAACGTGTGGCGTTATATCGTTGGGATAATGAACACGAAACTTTTGATGCTTCACAAGAATATGGTTTTTCAGAAGATGAAGAAACCATTATGACCGAAAAAGAATTTTCTTTAGA
>DQGV01000069.1 GCA_003524705.1 Anaerolineae bacterium
CCGGGAAATCCGGGCGGCGGATTATCCGAATCTTTTTCTTCTATTGTATGCGGCGCATGGTCTGTGGCGAAACAATCTATGACATTCATGTTTTCCCATAAAGCATTCACATCTTCTTGTGTGGCAAGTCTTGGTCTAACCTCTAACCTTCCTTCTTTCTTCTTTCCTCTTTCTTCATCTGAAACTTCTGAAATCATAAAAAGATGATGCGGACAAACTTCACAAGTAACCTTAATCCCTTTTTCTTTTGCGGCTTTGATTAATAAAATTTCTTCTTTCAAAGAAACATGTGCGATGTGAATCGGATGGTCATAAATAGCTGAAAATAAAATCGCCGCCGCCATTGTTCTGGATTCACTATGCATCACCATCGGGTAATTTTTTGGAAATTTTTCAAAATGTGGAGTCCATAAAGACATATCGTCGAGTCTTAATTCACCGAATGTAGAATCAAGATACATTTTCAAGCCAGCGGCTTTGTCTGCTAAGCCTGCGACAATATCTGCATTATCAGGTCCCGCGCCGAGGTATTGACCATAATCACAAAATGCTTTTTCTTTTGCTGAATCAAGTGAAAGATTCAAAGTTTCTTCATCAAAGATTGGAGGTTTTGTATTTGGCATTCCAAGAATCGTTGTGATTCCGCCGGCGAGTGCGGCTTGCGTTGCTGTTCCCCAATCTTCTTTATATGTTTGTCCAGGTTCGCGGACGTGGACGTGTGGGTCAATTAAGCCGGGAAGTTTAATCATAGTCACATTTTACTTTGATTGTGTTTGTAATGTCACAATTAACAGTTTGATATAATCCGAGCAGAATTTATAAATTTAAAGAGGAAAGCATGACATACCAAAATGTAAAAGTGCCGACAGATGGCGCAAAAATTTCAATTCAAAATGGGAAGTTAAATGTTCCCGATAATCCTGTCATTCCGTATGTGGAAGGCGATGGCATTGGGCGCGATATTTGGCGGGCTTCGCAACGTGTGTTTGATGCGGCTGTTGAAAAAGCATACGGCGGCAAAAGAAAAATTCATTGGATGGAAGTGTACGCCGGTGAAAAATCTTTCAAGTTGTTTCAAACTTGGTTGCCTGACGAAACAGTAGAAGCCTTCACTGAATTTTTAGTTGGGATTAAAGGTCCACTTACCACTCCAATTGGTGGCGGGATTCGTTCCTTGAATGTGCAACTCCGCAAGTTGTTGGATTTGTATGTTTGTTTACGACCAGTGCGTTACTACAATGGCGTGCCTTCACCTGTGCATCATCCTGAATTGGTAGATATGGTCATCTTCCGCGAAAATACGGAAGATATTTATGCCGGCGTTGAATTTGCCAACGGTTCTGAAGATAATTTGAAGTTTAGAAATTTATTGAAAGAACATTTCCCGAAAGAGTTTGGAAAGATTCGTTTCCCTGATTCTTCTGGCATTGGTTTCAAACCTGTCTCAAAAGAAGGCAGTGAGCGATTAATCCGCGCGGCGATTGAATATGCTTTATTACACAAACGCCGTTCTGTGAATTTGGTTCATAAAGGTAACATTATGAAATTTACAGAAGGTGCTTTCAAAGAGTGGGGTTATGGGCTTGCCAAACGTGAATTTAGAAATGAGATTGTGACCGAACGTGAATCTTGGATTTTGGGGAATAAAGAAAAAGATTCTTCATTAACAGTGGAAGGCAATGCCAAACTTGTTGACCCCGGCTTTGACATGATGAGTCCTGCTCAACAAGATGAAATTAAAAAAGAGGTAGAAGCGGCTTTGGCTTTGTGGAATATACACGGTGATGGCAAGTGGAAAACCAAGTTGATGATTAAAGACACGATTGCAGATGTCACCTTGCAATATGTGTTAATCCGCCCGCAAGATTATGATGTGATTGCGACTATGAATCTCAACGGTGATTATTTATCTGATGCGTTAGCCGCTCAAGTTGGTGGTATCGGAATTGCTCCCGGTGCGAACATCAATTACTTAACAGGTCATGCAATTTTTGAAGCTACACATGGAACTGCACCAAAATATGCTGACTTAGATAAAATGAATCCAGGTTCTGTGATTCTCTCCGGCGAAATGATGCTCCGTTACATGGGCTGGAGTGAAGCTGCAGATTTAATTGTCAAAGGCATGGAAGGCGCGATTACAGCAAAAACAGTCACATACGATTTTGCTCGCAATATGAAAGGCGCGAAGGAAATTAAAACTTCTGAGTTTGGTAACGAAGTGATTAAATGGATGGATGGAAAAGTTGCGAGTAACAAGAAACAAGTTACTAAGAAAGCAGTAAAGAAAAAAGCTGCAGTGAAAAAGAAAGTTGCAAAGAAGACCTCTAAGAAAAAGAAGAAGTAAATAAAAAGTCGGGATGAAAATCCCGACTTTTTTGTTTATACAATTATAATCAGCAAAATTTTGTCAACGAGGGTAGCCGAATGAAAAACAAATGGATAACGCTCATACTGATTGCAAGCATTTTTATTTCGTCTTGTGGTGGTGCTACGCCCACTGAAAGCCTAACGAGATACGAATCTATTCCGCCAGCGATTCCCGGCGAGGTCGTTTATATTCCTTTTCCAGTCAACATCATAGTTGATGGTGATTTAAGTGATTGGGCTGGACTTCCCTCTCAAACAGTGGATACAGGTTCGATGCTTTCTCCTGACCCTGCGGAAAACGGTTCTTTCTCCTTTTCAGTTGCTTCAGACGCGGAAAATTTTTATATCACCATGCAGATGCCTGACAAAAACATTGTGGCTGGGCAACATGGCACTGATTTCTGGAATGAAGACTCGATGGAGTTTTATATCAATGCTTCGGATAATCTCAATGCCGGAGAATATGGACTTAAGATGTTCCAAGTCAACATCAATGCGGCGGATATTGGCAATACAGACCCAACGACTTTGACAATTACCGGTGTATTTAGTTCAGATGCAAAAGCGACAGGTTTTGTTTTCAAAACAGAAGAAGGTTGGGGATTTGAAGCGTCTGTTCCATTAATTGATTTAGTTACAGTTGAACATGGAAAAGAAATAGGTTTTCAATCTCAAATTAATGGTGCTACAACTTTAGACCGTGATGTTAAGTTAATTTGGTCAAAATATGATACAGCGGATACATCATGGCAAAACCCTTCATTGTTTGGGCGGGGAATATTTTTTGAGTTAGGTCGCGCGGATGTGCCTCAGGCGAGTGCAAGAGTTGAGGTGCAGCCAACAGCTATCCCTGAGAAAGAGGCGTTTATGATTCCAAATGTGATTAGCATTAACCAAATCGGATATTTTATCAATGCCAAAAAGTTTGCATCGTTTGTATCTGATTCAACGGGTGAATTAGATTGGCAATTGCAAAACAATAATGGCGAAGTGATTTTGAGTGGGAAAAGTATTGTCAAAGGTTTTGACGCTGCTTCTGGTGATTCGATTCATTTGATTGATTTTTCTGAATTCAAAACTGAAGGTGATGGATATAAATTGATTGCAAATGATTTGGAAAGTCCATTATTTATTGTTTCAGATAACATTTATAGCAATTTGAAATTTGATGCGATGGCATATTATTATCACAATCGCAGTGGCATTCCGATTGAAGCGAAATATGTTGGTGATGATTGGTCTCGCGCGGCGGGGCATGTGACAGATAATAATGTGACTTGTTTTAAGGGGCGTGATGCCGATGGCAAAACTTGGTTGGGTTGTCCGTATACTTTAGATGTGGCTGGTGGTTGGTATGATGCCGGTGATTTTGGTAAGTATGTTGTCAATGGTGGCATTTCAGTTTGGACGCTGCAAAATTTATATGAACGTTTTCCAAATGTGTATCCAGATGGCTCATTGAAAATTCCAGAAAATAATAATGGCGTTTCAGATCTGTTAGATGAAGCCCGCTGGGAAATGGAATTTTTGCTTTCGATGCAAATTCCGCAAGGGCAAGCAGGTGCTGGGTTGGCGCATCATAAAATTCATGACCGAACATGGGAGCCGATTCCTGTTATGCCGCCAACTGAAATGAATAATGATAATAATCATGAAGTTGAAAATGCTGGGCGATATTTATATCCAGCAAGCACTGCGGCGACTTTGAATCTTGCGGCGAGTGCGGCTCAATGTGCAAGGATTTGGAAAGAGATTGATTCTGCTTTTGCGGAACAATGTTTACTTGCCGCAGAAATTGCATGGCAAGCCGCGTTGGAGAATCCGAATCTTTATGCAGGCAATACGCCCGGTGAAGGTGGTGGAAATTATGATGATACCTTTGTGGAAGATGAATTTTATTGGGCGGCTGTGGAATTATTCATCACCACTGGAAAAGATGAATATAAAGATTATCTTTTGAATTCGAGTCAATTTGGCAGAGTGAGTCAATTTGATTGGCAAAGCACAGCCACACTTGGTACGATTTCACTTGTATCTGTGGAAAATAATTTACCTGCCGATAAACTTGCCGAAGTGAAACAAAATGTTTTAACGTTTGCAGATGAAATGATTTCGCTTCAAAATAATTATGGTTACCCTGCTTTAATCAAAGGTGATTTTCCATGGGGTTCAAACGGTATGATACTCAATACAACCATATTAATGGGCATTGCTTATGATGTAAGTAAAGATACAAAATATTTAGATGCGATGCGTTTGAGTATGGATTACATCATGGGACGCAATCCGATAAACATTAGTTATGTCACTGGTTATGGAACATATCCGATGAGACATCCGCATCATCGCTTCTGGGCGAATGATTTGGCGAATGGATTCCCACCGCCTCCGCCCGGCGCACTTTCTGGTGGCGCAAATGCGAATCCTTCTGACCCTGCCGCAATTGAAGCAGGTTTGTTAGATCTTCCACCTGCAAAAAGATATATTGATGATATCGGTTCGTTCTCAACCAATGAAGTCACTATCAACTGGAATGCTCCGCTAGTTTGGGTGAGTACATATTTAGACCAAGTGAAGTAAAACGAAAAGGTCGAGACTGAAAGTCTCGACCTTTTTTGTTATCAACTTCATATTTAATTACTATGTGAGTGTAATGACTACACCTCCAGCTTTATTGCCACTCTCAAAATACCTATGAGCATCGGCAGTTTGCTCTAGCGAAAAGCGTTTATCAATAATTGATTTAAATTTCCCTGCTTCAACAAGTTCTTTAATAAGAACTAAATCTTTAGGGTTTTCTAACGCTAAAGCACAGATTACTTTTTTCCCATCCGTGATTGAAGTCCACAACATTTGAAAAACTTGTTTCATCTTGAAACTGGCTAAAAGATAAATGCCATTTCGTTTCAGCGAGCTTTTACAGTTTGCAAACGAGTTTTTGTTAATGATGTCAAAGATAAGGTCATAGGTCTCACCGTTTTTGGTGAAATCTTCTTTGGTGTAATCGATCACCTTATCAGCGCCTAATGATTTTACAAATTCCACTCTTGGAGTGCTACACACCCCAGTTACTTCTGCTCCATAATATTTGGCAAGTTGAACCGCGGCTGAGCCTATACTCCCAGAAGCACCATTAATCAAAACTTTTTGTCCACGTTGGATGTTTGCTTTTCTAAGCAAGTTCAAGGCAGTTGTTGAGCCATAAGGTACAACAGCGGCTTCTTCATAAGTCATAGTAGAGGGTTTCGTAGTTACCATTCCATTTTCAGGCGTACAAAGATATTCGGCATTTGCCCCCATGTTCTGACCACGATATCCAAAGACTTGGTCTCCAACTTTAAATTTTTTTACATCTTTGCCTATCGCTTCAATGACTCCAGAAAATTCACTGCCTAGAATATTGACTTTTGGTTTTGTAAAACCGAAAAACATGCGGGCTGGAAACCAAAAAGGAAAAGGCATTGAGAATTTACTAGGAGAAATCGCTTTGAAATTTCGAGCCCAAACCTCACCAACACTTAATGATGTTGCATAAACTCTGATTAATATTTCATTGTCCTTTGGCACAGGCTTTGCAATCTCTTTGAGCTGAAGAACATCGGGTGAACCATATTCTGTGTACACAATTGCTTTCATGATTAATCTCCTTATTAAGACTCTTGTGAATAAACGAAAGATTTGCTTGTGAGACGAGTGCGTTGTTTGTAGATAATCCATTCCACAACTGCAAGATTGATGACCCAACCTGCTAACATGAGCAAAGCTCTAGTGAATTCATCAGGTTCGCCGAAAAATAGAATCCATGGAAGATGAGTGAATACTTGTGTACCTGCTCCGAGACCAATGGCATAAGCACGCATCATCCCATTGCCGTGATTTTTATAATCTTTTCGGCGGACTGCGAAAGCACCAAGCACAATAAATAAAAACATGGCTGACCCGAAAATGATTCTTTGGATGTAAAGAAATTCGCCATCTATTTCAGGTAATGCATAGAACTGATTCATCCACAAGCCTGAAACCGCAACAGCAATTCCGCTTGGAACGAGAATCCACTTGCCGATAAAGCGATGCCAATGAGTCTTTCGTCGTCGAAGCGTAGGTGCAAATTGAAAGGCTCCTAAAATGGCATAAAGCGTAGCCCCAACTATATGAATAGAAACAGGTAGAGGCGAGTTAAAGAAGCGTGCATTGGCTTGTGTAATTTCCGCGTCACTGCTTAACTCAACAAGGCGAGCAGTTCCTGCAAGTGCTGGAACTAAACTGAGAATAATCAATGCAGTTGGAATCAGCCATTCGTATTTATTATCTTTCTTTTTATTTGAAATCATTTGTTTCTCCTTTTGTAAATAGGTGTGTTGAATAAAACGCAAAGTTATTGCGTTTATTTGTTACTAAGTTTTAAATTTTGAATCTACGAACTAGGTGGATGCTTCTTCAGGCTGGTAAGAAAACACTTCTTCTAATGGAACTTTGAAAACGAGTGCAATCCGAAACGCCAATTCTAAAGAGGGTGAATATTTATCTTGCTCCATAGCAATAATGGTCTGACGTGTGACACCAACTTTTTCAGCCAATTGTTGCTGAGTCATTTCGCCGTGATGAAAACGTAACGTCCGAATATTATTGCGGATACGGCTGGTGGTCATCTAAAAACCTTTCCGATATAGATTCAATCGCCAAAGGTCGGCAACGATGTTTGCAAGAACGCCAAAGAAAATAATTAAGGCGAACATGACTAAAGCAGATTGACCCAAGACAAACGTCAACATAGCAAGTGCAACGCCAATAGATGAAAACGTGTAAGCCAATTTTGTACCTTTCAATTCAATCATTTGATCGCGTTCATCTTGAATGTCTTTGATATCAGGGTCTTCATTGGTTTTGACTTTATGCACAATACCGCCAACGATATGCGTAAAAATCGTCACTACAATTGTTCCGATTACAGCCAATAAAGCGACGATGCCCCACAGCCGAAAAAGGTTGGTGGATGTAAAAGTATCAGTTTGCACCATTTGAAATATTCTAAATAAATAAAACGCCAAAATGATGCTAAAGTTGGTTAAGGTAGCAACAATATTTTTTTCCTGAAATGACATATTTTCCTCTTTCTAAGTAATGTTTATTTTACCTAGTGTAATATATTTATTACTCAATGTCAAGTATTTCCTACATAAAAATAAAGGCAATTTTGGGCGAAAATAAAGAAAAACCCTCCAAAAAGGAGGGTTTTCATCTACTTTACCTTCACCAATTCCACATCAAATACTAAAGTGGCATTCGGCGGGATGACCCCACCTGCGCCTTTTTCGCCATACGCCAAATCTGGCGGGATAATCAATTGCGCCTTTCCGCCCACTTTCATCATCGCAATGCCTTCGTCCCAGCCTTTGATGACCATACCTTGACCGAGCACAAACTCGATAGGTTCCCCTCTTGATACAGACGAATCAAACACGCCTCCATCTTGAAATTTGCCTGTGTAATGTACCAACACAGTTTTCCCCGCCTCGGCTTGGGCGCCTTTGCCTTCTTCTAGTTCAATATAATCTAATCCGCTTTGGGTTTTCATAAAAAATCTCCAGAATAATATAATGTTTGGGTTGTTGAATCAATTGTACCCTAGGGATGAAGCGTTCTCGTCGTGTACAGGTTTACTGGCATTTTGTCTCTTAGGGGTGTAAAATATCAATTGTGCGTAATGATACAAACAAAATCTCATGGAGGTTTGGATGAGTGATAGAAATGTGAGCCTTTCTGCGGCTCTCAAATATAAGGGACAGGGACCATACCTGACTTTTATTTTGCATCGAATTGGTGGTTCGATGATTGCAATTTTTGTGACGTTGCACATCTTGGGGACTTTTTTTGAAATGATAGGTTGGCAAATTGGGGATTTAATTACAGATATTTATATTAGCCCACCGTTTCAAATTGTATTTATGTTTGGAATGTTATTTCATATCATCAATGGTATGAGAATTACAATTTTAGATTTGTTTCCAACAAAACTAATCCCCTATCATCGGCAAGCCATTGTGATAGAGTGGATTATTTTTATTTTGGTGTATGGCTTTGCTGTGGTGACGACCATTACCACCACGATTGCGAGGATGAGTTAATGCAAACAAAAGCACGAACTTTACCTTTATCCAAACGCGGCATGAGTTTTGAAACATTCATGTGGTTGTTTACAAGATTAAGTGCCTTAGCCATGTATGGTTTTATTTTCATTGGAATTGTTGGCGCATTAATCATGGGCGCACAAAATGATATGAGTTTTGTGGAAGTGTTACGTTGGGCATTGATGCCGAATACGGGTCATGTAAATTATACAAATGTGCCAGACCTTTCTCCATACGCGACTATGTTTTGGAGAAGTGTAGCGAGTTTGTTTTTCTTCACAGCCATTGCTCATGGCGTGCATGGTGTGGTTGTGATTTTAGATGATTATTTCGCAACCGAAACACAACGCAAATGGATACGGATTATCAATATTTCGTTGTTTGTGATTATCACGCCGATTGGGTTGTATGTAATTTGGTTTGGATAAAAGAATTAACCACAGAGAACACTGAGTTCACTGAGATTCTAAAAAGATTTTCTCTGTGTTCTTTGTGATCTCAGTGGTGAAAAGAATTAGGAGCAATTGTTAATGTCAAAAGTTCATCAATTTGAAGTAATCGTAGTTGGTGCAGGTGGTGCGGGATTAATGGCTGGTTTATATGCCTCACGCACTGCAAAGACAGCGGTGATTAGTAAGTTATATCCAACGCGTTCGCATACAGGTGCGGCACAAGGTGGTATCTCTGCGGCGTTGGGAAATTATGAAGAAGATAAACCTGAATGGCACATGTATGACACCGTCAAAGGGTCTGATTATTTAGGCGACCAAGATGCGATTGAGTTCATGACCAATGAAGCCATTGATGCTGTGCTTGAACTCGAACACATGGGCTTACCGTTTGACAGGACACCTGAGGGAAAAATTTCACAACGTCCGTTTGGTGGGCATACCAATAATGAAACAGGCAAACCTGTCCGCAGAGCAGCACATGCGGCGGATAGAACTGGTCATATGATTTTGCAGACGTTGTATCAGCAATGTATAAAAAATAATGTTACTTTCTTTGATGAATATCAAGTACTTGATTTTATTATGGTAGATGGAAAAGCTACGGGTGTTGTTGCACTTGAGTTAGCAACTGGTGAATTACATACTTTTCATGCAAAGGCAGTTATCTTCGCTACAGGTGGATATGGTCGCATTTTTGAAGTTACATCTAACGCGTATGTTTACACGGGTGATGGTTGTTCAATTTTGTTGCGTCATGGCATTCCGCTTGAAGATATGGAATTTTTCCAATTCCATCCAACGGGCATTTATAAACTTGGCATTCTCATCACTGAAGGTGCGCGTGGTGAAGGCGCTGTGTTAATCAATGGCAAAGGTGAACGTTTTATGCCAAAGTATGCGCCAGCTGTGAAAGATTTAGCATCACGTGATGTTGTCAGTCGTGCGATTTATAACGAAATCAAAGCAGGCAATGGCGTTGATGGAAAAAATTATGTCTATTTGGATATCCGCCCTGAGACAGTTAACAAATTTGCGGCTTTAGATGGAAGAACAAACCCAGACGGCTCTCCCTACCTGATAACTGGTGACACAGTCATGACAAAGATTCCTGACATTGTAGATTTTTGTCGTGTGTATTTAGGTGTTGACCCTGTGACTCAAATGATGCCGATTCAACCGACTGCACATTATGCAATGGGCGGAATCCCAACCAATAAATATGGTGAAGTTGTGATTGATGATAAAGGTACAACTGTCCCAGGTTTGTTTGCGGCTGGTGAATGTGCTTGTGTTTCTGTGCATGGTGCGAATCGTTTGGGAACAAACTCGTTATTAGATATAGTCGTGTTTGGTAAACATGCTGGTCTCAAAGCCGCAGAATATGCAAAAAATGCTGACTATCAAAAAATGCCTGACGGAGCAGACTCAAGTATCAGGTCCGAACTTGAAGCGTTGAAGAATGGGTCAGGTAAAGAAAACGCGTTTGACTTATCCAATGAAATGAAAAATGTCATGTTTGCTGATGTTGGTATTTATCGCAACGAAAAAGATATGACATCCGCTTTAGAAAAAGTTCGTGATTTACAAAAAAGATTCAAAGAAGTAAAAGTCAGTGACACTGGAAAAATTTTCAATACTGAATTATTGAACGCTTGGGAATTAAGCAACATGCTTGAAATTGCAGAAGTGGTTGCGGCGAGTGCATTGAACAGAAAAGAATCACGTGGCGGACATGCGCGTGAAGATTATCAAGAACGTGATGATGAAAATTGGTTGAAGCATACATTGATTACAAAGAAAAATGGTAAATTGGAAATTACATATAAACCTGTTGTGATTACAAAACATCAACCGAAGGCGAGAGTGTATTAACATGGAAGTAACAATCAAAATTTTTAGATACAACCCTGAAAAAGACCAACGCGGACATTACGAAACGTATACTGTTGAAGCCAGTGAAAATGACCGCGTGTTGGATGTGCTTGAATTGGTGAAAGGTCATAAAGATGGAACATTATCTTTCCGCCGTTCATGTGCGCATGGAGTCTGTGGCTCGGATGCGATGCGCATCAATGGCCGCAACGCGCTGGCCTGCAAGGTGCTGGTCAAGGATTGCGTGGCCGAGGGCGGCACCATGCAGCTCGAGCCGCTGCTGGGTCTGCCGTTGATCAAGGACCTGACTGTGGACATGGAGCCGTTCTTCAAGCACTACCGCTCCATTCAGCCCTTCCTGGTCAACGGCGATCCGCTGCCTACCGATGGCCGCGAGCGTTTGCAGAGCCCCGAGGCACGTGAGCGCTTCGACCAGGGTACCAAGTGCATCTTATGTGCGGCGTGCACCACCAGCTGCCCATCGTTCTGGGCCAACGGCGAGTACGTCGGCCCGGCGGCGATCGTGCAGGCNNCTCGGATGCGATGCGCATCAATGGACGCAACATGTTGGCATGTAAAACTTTGATTCGCGATGTGGGTGCGAACATCACTGTTGAACCGATTATGGGTTTGAAAGTTGCTAAAGATTTAATCGTGGATATGAATCCGTTCTTTGATAACTACAAGAAGATG
>DQGV01000082.1 GCA_003524705.1 Anaerolineae bacterium
TATTACGGCGCCAAAATCGGCGTGTTAGGTCTCAACGGCGCGGGTAAATCTACACTGCTACGCATCATGGCGGGTGTGGATAAAGATTACATCGGCGAAATTTCGCAAGCCAAAGGCTACACCACAGGTCTGCTCGAACAGGAGCCAAAACTCGACGAGACAAAAACAGTCATCGAGGTAGTCAAAGAAGCGGTGGCTCCGATTGTGGAAATGCTGGCACGCTTTGATGAGGTCAATGCCAAGTTTGCCGAACCCGATGCAGACTTCGATGCCCTCGTGGCTGAACAAGGCAAGTTGCAAGAACAACTCGATAAACACGATGCTTGGAATCTTGACCATCGCCTTGAACTTGCTATGGATGCCTTGCGTTGTCCGCCATCCGATACGCCCATCAAAGTTTGTTCTGGTGGTGAAAAACGGCGCGTCGCACTTACGCGACTCTTGTTGACCGAACCCGATATCTTATTACTCGACGAACCCACCAACCACCTTGATGCTGAATCCGTGGCGTGGCTCGAACATCATCTGCGCGATTACAAAGGCACCGTCATTGCCGTCACCCACGACCGTTACTTTTTAGATAACGTAGCAGGTTGGATTCTCGAACTCGACCGCGGCTATGGCATTCCGTGGAAAGGCAATTACTCTTCGTGGCTCGAACAAAAACAAGAACGCGTGCGCCTTGAAGAAAAATCTGAAAGCAAAAGACAAAAGACCCTCGAGCGCGAACTTGAATGGATTCGCATGTCGCCTAAGGCGCGTCAATCCAAAGGGCAGGCACGTATCAGTGCTTACGAAAAATTATTGGCACAAGAAGCCGAAGAACGCCGCGAAGATTTGGAAATTTACATTCCGCCCGGTCCGCGTTTGGGTGATGTCGTTTTTGAATTTGATAAAGTCACCAAGAGTTATGATGACCGCCTCATTCTTGACGCCTTCACTGCTTCGGTTCCGCCCGGCAGTATCATCGGGATAGTGGGTCCCAACGGCGCAGGTAAAACGACATTGTTGAGAATGATTACAGGCAAAGAAACGCCTGATAGTGGCAGTATCAAAATTGGTGAAACTGTCAAATTGGCATACGTAGACCAATCGCGCACACTTGACCCAAGCAAAACCGTGTATGAAGAAATCTCACAAGGTGCTGAATCACTTGAACTTGGCAAAAGAAAAGTCAATGCGCGTGCGTATTGTGCCTCGTTCAACTTTCAAGGTTCCGACCAACAAAAGAAAATTGAAGTCCTGTCCGGTGGTGAGCGCAATCGCGTGCATCTAGCCAAGACCTTAACCGAAGGGGCAAACGTTCTGCTTTTGGATGAACCGACCAACGATTTAGACGTGAACACCCTGCGCGCCTTAGAAGAAGCCTTAGAAGAATTTGCAGGCGTGGCACTCATTGTGAGTCACGACCGCTGGTTTTTAGACAGAATCTGTACCCACATCATTGCCTTTGAAGGGGATTCGGTTGCGAAGATGTACCTCGGCAACTGGTCTGATTACGAAGCGATGATGATGGAGAAGTTCGGCAAGGATTTGACTCCGCACCGGGTGAAGTATAGGACGTTGAAGAGGTAAACAACCATGTCATTGCGAGCCGCGGCTCTTGCTCTTAGGCGGCGTGGCAATCCCCGCATTATGTATGAGATTGCTTCGTCGGGAAGACCACCCTCCTCGCAATGACATGGACTGAAAAAGAGACAGTCACCTTAAGGTGACTGTCTCTTTGTACAAGCCCTCAATAGCAGGTTGGGTCAAGAGTTTGTAGATGTCATTCATCTTTGTGGGTGGGAAAGATAAATCGTGATTTACCCACCAAATAAGCAATGAGGTCAAAGAACTTACAAGATGATGCACAACGATGGCTAGTGGGATTTGCTTGTCTTGTGACCATTGCTCTTTCAGCGAATCCTGCATCAGTGCTGATAAGTATTTATACATATGAGCAGACATTAATTGCTCACCTTGCCTGCCAACCAACGCCCGATAAATATTCCCGTACGTATGTGCATGTTGAAACACAATCAGACTTAAATCCCAAACACTGGCTTTGGGTGTTGTTTGTAAACTTAAATGCTTATCGAATAAAGACCATAAGTTCTCAAATCCGCTTAGGAATAAATCCTCAGTATCTTTGAAGTGCAAGTAAAACGTTGACCTGCCAACATTCGCACGTTTAATAACATCTTGTACGGTGATTTTCCCGAACTCTTTTTCCAAAATTAATTCTATGAGCGCGTCTTGTAACACTTTGCGCGTGCGTTGAATCCGTTTATCAGATGTTTTTTTTACCATTCTATATCTCCATATGTTGCACAGTTTGAGTTGAAATGTCCAGTACTGGACATTTTTATATTCACTGTTTGTTGACCACAAAAATTTTTGCCAGTATAACAAAACAATCACATGTATAAAATTTTAAGGAGAATATCGTGAAAGAAGTATTTGAAAATAAGTTTGCTCGTTTATCGTTAGTTAATATCACTTGGATGATGATTCTCACGTCTATTCATCATATTTTTAGGCTTGGGTTTGGTTTTTTGATTCCAGCAGTCATCCTAACAATTTTGCCGTATGTAATGATGCGGTGGTATGAAAAATCCAGAAATGAAATTATCTTGAAGAGCTATTCATTCTTTAGCGTTTTAATGTTCTTCTGGTTTGGGGTTGTTGATGGTGTCATGGATCACGTTTTGAAAGTCATTGGTTTGCAAAATTTGACCTTTTTGCCTGGCAGTGATGCCGAAGTGGTAAAAACTGCACTTTCATTATGGTCACCTGAAGCTGGAAATATTTTCTACGAAGGTACAGGGGTATTAACATTTATTATAGGTGTATTCGCAATGGTATATCTGATTAAGATGCTCAGACATCAGTATGCTTCCAAGTAAATACAACTCATAGGGTTGGAGATTGCTTCGCCTCTTGATTTCGATGTGTCACTGCGTGGCTCACGATGACATAAATAAAAAGAGACAGTCACCTTAAAGGTACCTGTCTCTTTTTTTACGGCTCTCTACCAATTAGACCTTCAACAGATTTTCGCAAAAGTTCTGGTGTATAAGGTACTCCATACTTAAATACCATAACTGTATTTCCAATGTCAGTGATGTTTATATCAGGGTTGCCATCTACAATAACAAGGTCAGCGATTTTGCCGGGGGCGATGCTCCCTTTCTCTGTATCTAAACGAGTTGCAATGGCAGAATTTAAAGTAGCCGCTTGAATTGCTTCTAACGGAGTTAATCCAGCATTGACCAAATTTTCCAACTCGCGATGCAGGCTGTAACCCGGTAAAAGAATCGGAATGACAGGGTCTGTTCCTGTGACGATTAATCCACCCTTGTCATGCACTGCTTTAACAAATTGTGACTGCTTTTCGAGCGCAATTTGTAAACATTCACCTTGTTGCTTTATAGATTGGATTGTAATAAGAATTGAATCCCGCACACTTTCATCTAAATATTTTTCCCAATCTGCTACCAAAGGTTTGAAGTCTGCTAATTCAGGTTGAAAGACAACAATCGTTGGGTCAAGATATGTTTGATGTTGAACCAAGGCATCTATAACTTCAACAACCGGAGCGGATGCCATATCCAACTGGCTGATAGCACAATATTGAACTGCAAATGAAGTGCCTTTGGGAAAGAACTCAGACATTCCGAAAAGCCCATGCTCTAGCCCATCAATTCCTAATTCAATTGCTCTCAAGGCAGGTATGGATTCAAGATGCCCTGTAACCATCAATCCATCAGCATGAGCCGCATCAAGAACCGCTTTGAATTGGTCTTCTGGAATACGGGTATAAAACTTCACGCCGTCTATTCTTGAACTCCACTGATTGTATAGAGCCAATGCCTCTTCTACACTTCCAGCTTTCAACATCCATGAAGCAGTGTTCCCTCCGCTAAAGTAAGGTCCTGTCGTTAGAATCTGTGGACCTATCGCCTGTCCATTGTTAATATTTTCTCTTAACATGATGGCGGCTTCTGGTTCCATTTCTCCGGCTGTAAAAATGGTTGTGACACCACCCGCCAGATAAAGCCGTGGGTATGCAATTGACTCAAAAATCTGGCTTTGCCCATTGTATGAAAATAAATGTCCGTGCATATCAAACATACCCGGCAAAATGGTCTTACCTGCTAGATCTATAACATCAGTGCCATCGGGGATTTCAACATCAGGTCCAACAGCGAGAATATGTGTACCTTGAATTAGAACTGTCCAATCCAAGTGAGCAGGGGCACCTGTCCCATCAATTACACGCCCATTGACTAAGGCAATCCGTTGTCCTTCTGTCACAGGAAAAGTTTGAAAAGGCAATGTACCATTAGAAAAAGGAGTAATAGCCAGTACAGGATGCTCAGGTAACTGCGTATTGGCTGGAGAACATCCTAAAAGGATTATCCCAAGCAATATACTAAGTATGATATTTACAATAATCCGTAAAGTTTTCATATGGCCTATAAATTAATTGTACCTTTATAAAGCGACCTTTTCTAAACTTGGCTAACTACTTAATTTAATAAAATATAGTTATACTTTTATTTGGAGGCTCGTATGAAAAAAATATTTATACTTTCAGTTCTTTCAATTTTTATAGTTGGCTGTGCTTCCTCATCCCCAACACCAAACCCAGCAAGCAATACTAGACCTGCAATCACAGACCCATTTCAACCAATCGAAGTGTCAACAGGTGAAACCTTTAATATTGTCGTTGCTACCAATCCATCTACAGGTTATCACTGGGAGATTATTGGTGAACTTAGTGGCGTTGAATTTGTCTCTACCGAATACACAGCCGATGAACCTGTTGCTCCCGGTTCTGGTGGGGTAGATGTGTGGACGTTCAAAGCAGTTTCGAGTGGTGAGACTCAAATTACATTTGGGAGTTATCCGCCTGGTGCAAGTGAGCCTGACCAAACTGTTACATTTAATATTGTTGTTAAGTAAACATTACAAATAAGTTAACTTGAAAATTCCAATAAAAGGGGGTGATAAAATTATGATGTATTCAAGATGGCAACTCCGAAACGCAAGCCCAAGAATAAATCTAAGAAAGCACAACCAACTGCAAGTGAGGTTGAGTTTTCGATTAAGGCTGGCACAAAAGCAACTCTTACCATTGAAGCAGGGGAAGAGAAAGATGGTGAGATTCCTGTGCGAATCCGCTTAGAAAGTGGGAAACATGCTAAAGGTGGTTTGACTCAGGTTGAGGTCAGACAAGAGGCGGAAGGTCATAAAAATTTATTTCAAAGAATTGCTCAATTGCCTTTCATTAAAAAATACAGTTTGCCAATGTGGTTATTTTTGGGAGCAATATTTATTTATCTTATTACTCGTTTAATCGGTTTATCTCAATTCCCAATTTATTTTTTTGTTGATGAAGCTTTGCAATCACAATTTGCAGAAGACCTTATTAATTATAATTTCCGTGACCCTTATGGCATTTGGTTCCCACCTGCTTTTCGTAACAATGAGTATTTCACATTAGGCATGGGTGTTTATTTACAGGTTTTGCCTTATTTGATTTTTGGCAAATCGGCAGTGGTTACACGGGCTACCTCCGCAATTATTTCTGTCATCGCGGCAATTTCAGTGGGGTTAATTTTACGCGATGCCGTTAAAACAAAATATTGGTGGGTTGGTGTTTTATTTTTATCCATTACGCCTACATGGTTTTTACACTCGCGCACTGCATGGGAAATGACAGAGTTCACTGCCTTTTATGCTGGTGCATTATGCGCTTATACATTTTATAGAATTAAATCTCCTAACTATTTATATTTGGCAATTGTGTTTGGCGCATTTGGGTTTTATACGTATAGCCCTGGTCAAGTATTGGTACCATTTACTGCCTTTGCGCTTTTTATTTTTGACTTGAAATATCATTGGCAAAATCGTCGCACTGTTTTATTTGGTGCAATTTTATTAGGTTTACTTACTATTCAATATTTTCGCTTCCGCGCTCTAGACCCTGATAATGCAGTTGCACATTTACAAAACCTCGGCTCGTACTTGTTTGCAGATATTTCTGTATGGGAAAAAGTAAAAATATATTTCTCTCAATATTTTTATGGGCTGAGCCCATGGTATTGGTATTTCCCTGCCTTAGATGAAATTCCGCGCCATATTATGAAGGGATATGGGCAGATTATGATGTGGACTTTACCCTTTGCATTATTTGGGTTGATTGAAACCATTCGCCGCATGCGTGAACCTGTATTTCGCATCATTCTTACGGGTTTTCTTGCGGCGCCAGTGGCAACCGCTTTTGTCGCAGTCGGCATTTCGCGCACCATGTGTTTTGTTGCCATAGCGGCTATCCTTACTAGCATTGGGTTTGATAAATTGTTAGCATGGGTTGAAAACCCATCCCAACAATTGAATAGTTGGTTGCAAATATCAACATCTCGTGTAAAAGTTTTATTGGCAATAAATATTTTTATATTCACCTCTGTTTTTGCTTTATCCCTAGAAAAGTCAATAGATAAAGTTGTAATTATTTTCATCGCATTTATATTTGCTTTACAGATTTCAGGTTTGTTAGGTCTAGTTGCACAGCGAATAACAAATTCTAACATCAACAAGAAAATAAAAACTTGGAATATTTCATCAATTCTGATTTCATGGATTGTTTTTATTGCCTTATGTGGCGTGAATGTTTTTATGCTCATAGATGCGCTGAAAAATGGACCCACTTGGTTTAAAGACTATAACTTACATGGGATGCAATATGGAGCTTTTCAAGTGTTTGAACCAGTCAAGCAATATGTGGAAGAACACCCCAGCACACAAGTATTCTTCTCTCCTAGTTGGACTAATGGGGCAGATATCATTGTTCGTTTCTTTTTAGGTGATGATACACCTATCAAGTTTCATAGTATCGTTGGTTATATAGAAAACAATCTACCAATCCCTGAAAACTCACTTTTTGTTATGACCAAAGAAGAATACGATGTAGCAGTTCAGAGCGAAAAACTTGCAGATTTCCAAATTGAAAAAACTATCCCTTGCCCAGACGGAACAAATTGTTTCTACTTCGTTCGTTTAAAGTATTCAAATGTTGCCGAAGAATTGTTTGCTCAAGAAAAAGCAATTCGCGAACAAATGCAAGAATCGACTATAAAAATAAACGGGGAGGATGTAAAAGTCCGGCACACTTATCTTGAAGCCAATGACCAAAGCTTAAATATGCAATTGGTTTTTGATGGGAACCCGTACACCAATGCCAAAACCTACGAAGCAAATCCATTCGTCATGGAACTTACTTTCCCGTCAATGCGAACCATCAATGGATTTTCTATCGTTATTGGTTCAGCAACTGTCAGAATTACACTTATAGGCTATGAATTTCCCGGTGACGACCCTATTACTTATCAGTTTGAAGGGCAAGGAGCATTAGAGTCACCCGAATTATCTTTTGACTTTCCTGAGCCTATGAATGTAAAAATTTTGCATATTGAACAATTAGATATTTATGCAAGTGAACCAACCAAAAACCACATCTGGGAAATTACATTTAGATAATAAAAAGAGACTTTCATACATAATGAAAGTCTCTTTTTATCTACTCAATCACAGCCACCTCAACCGACTGAATCGGAGGCAGAAAATCTGCTAACAACTCATAACTATCACCTGAATCGCGCGAATAAAACAATTGACCCGTATTCGTACCAAAATAAATTCCAGCATCTTCAAACGTATCCGTAGACATAGCTTCGCGTAAAACATCTACGTAAGCAGGTTTGGGTAAACCTTTGGTTATCTTTTGCCAAGATTCACCAGCATTTTTACTACGCCAGACAGCCAATTCACCATCAATGCTCATGTGATACTCATCGGTTTCTTCTAAGACCACATAAATTGTCTTTGGGTCAGTAGGGTGAACAGAAATTGGAAAACCAAAACGCGAAGGTAAATGACCTTCACCAATATCAATCCAATCTTCACCAGCATTATCACTACGATAGACACCACAATGATTTTGTTGATATAAAACATTTGGATTACTAGGATGCATTGTCATCTTATGCACACATTGACCATATTCAGGAAATTTATCTGGCGAAAAATCAGCGCGCACATTTTTGTTATACGGCTTCCAA
>DQGV01000336.1 GCA_003524705.1 Anaerolineae bacterium
GAATTATAGTTGGGGCAGCATTTTTCGTGTCGATTATCATTTTTCCTTTAGCTACAATCTTATTCCCTTATCTACCTACGGAGTTTCAGAGTGTCTTTGAACTTACTAATGGAAAAGATTTCAAAGAGCGTGGAACAGAACTTCGATCAGCTTTTGAATCACTAGGAGAAAAAAGAAAACTAGTATTTGTTTTGCTCCAGTTCATTCAAACCTTTCTTGCCCCTATTCCTGGTCAGTTAACAGCTTTTTTAGGAGGTTTTCTTTTTGGATTTTGGGAAGGTCTTTTTCTAACTATGTTGGGCGTTGGAATTGGTGTAATTTCAGCAATATCGTTCAGTCGAATATTCGGGATTTATCTTGTTAAGACGTTAGTACCAAAAAAAATTATTTCTAGATTTGATTACCTTCTTACCAACGAAAATATATGGGCTTATTTTATAATCTTTCTTTTGCCGGGAATGCCAGATGATGCTGTTTGCTTTGTAGCAGGATTGACCAAAATTAGAGTTTGGAAGCTTGTCGCCGTCGCAGTACTTGGTAGATTACCTGGAATAATTCCCTTGGTCTTTGCCGGCGCAACTTCGGAGACATCTCCTATCTGGACATCTATAATTGTCTTATTAGGCGCAATGATAGTGCTTCTTTCTTGGTTTTTTGATGTGGAGCTTAATCGAATCGCCGTACGTGCAAGTGAGTCCATATTGAATCTCTTACGAAATCGATTTCGCATGTGAGCTATAATTTTATAATGGAAAAAATAAGACGACTCTTCCTCGTTTGTATAATCATAATTTTAGGTTATATTGTTCTTCGATTGTTTTTTGTTTCCAACAACTCTAAATATACATTTATGGTATCACATCGGGGCGCAGCAGGGCTGGCTCCTGAAAATACCTTGGCCAGTATAAATGCAGCCATTAACCAAGGAGCAAAATATATTGAATTTGATGTTCAAAGGTCTGCAGACGGGGTATTGTTATTAATGCATGATTTGAGATTGAGTCGTACTACCCCATCCGAGGGTTTTGTTAATGAGATGACATGGGCAAAGTTGCAATCGACTGACGCTGGAAGTCATTTTTCTCCGCAATTCGTTAGCGAAACTATCCCTTCTTTAAAACAGGTATTGGAAGCTACTTCGAATTATGAAGGCATCCTTGTCATTGAACTAAAGAACCCAAACTTATACCCAGGCATAGAAGAGCAGGTACTTAGGGAAATCCAAATTTACAGTGTTTCACAAAAAATTATAGTTGTTTCATTTGATTATATAAGTCTGCGACGTATACTTGAGTACTCGCCTAAAACACCAATTGGGCTTTTGAGTATCTATCCCTATGATTTACCACATTTGCAAGATCGGCAGATTGTTGCTGTTCATTGGCTAAGTGTGCTACTTGACCCTACCTTAGTCTATCGACTTCACGCGGCAGATTATCAAGTCTGGGCTTGGACAGTTAATTCACCTCAATTGTTTGATGTTATAAAAAACTTGCAAGTACAGGCAATTGTGACAGATCGGCCCGATTTATGGAATCATGCTGCATCAGGTCGTTAGATCTACGAGTTTCCCGAATTGTGGCCAGATTTAGAAATTACTTAGTTTTCCATAGGAATAAAGTTGCTTATATTTTCTATTGCCCTAGTTGCAGCACTATCTGAATTTACATTTGCTGCTGCAATTTCGTTCATATCTATTCAGTGGTGGCTCACGCTTTTGTTGCCGAATTCCCTTTATGGGTTCCCGTCCAACCTAACCCCTTTGTTATGTATGTTTCTATTGTTTGGTACTAAACGGACAACAGATCAGAAATCAAAGACATTAATTCGGAATCTATTGATACTTCTGATATTTTTTCTAAGTTTTGCGACATATCTAGTTGTAGGAAGTTGGTCTCAGGGTAACCATCTTCCTCTCTCCCCTGCGATTTTGGCTAATCAATTAATGACCATTTTAAGTTGGGTCATCCTTTTATTCACTTGTATAGGCTTCCATCCCGCCATTCGGGCTAAATATTTCCTAATTCATAGAACAGCTCTGCTTTTAGGTTTATTTATTTTATTGTCCGATCATAGCATAATAACAAATACTCTGATATTTTATGGAAGTGCGTTTTCAGCTCGAGAATCTCCAATCAATTTATACGCATTGGTGTTGTTTGCAGTACCCATTTTTAGCATACTACTAATTTTGAGTCACCATAAACAATTTTCTATCTTATTACAAATTTCTCAAGCTAGGCTCTTACCTACATGGATTGCAGATCAGACAGACCCTTATCATTCTAGGTTATTTATTCTCCTAGTCCCAACTGGAATTGCATTAATAAGTTCTTTTTTTCCTAGTTGGGACATAGCCCATACATATATATCACTTTTTATCATAAATCTTTCAATAACAATACTCTCCAATGTAGTACGACGTGGTTTTTCAGGCATAAAACCTCACGTCTATTTAGCAGATCTATCTAGCTTGATGATAATTGGCATTCTAATATTTTTTAGGTACGAAGCATTTGAGGTGCATTTATTACTATCAATAATCTTGGTTATTATCCTTGGGTTTTTGTTGCATCGAATTCATATTTTTTACATTAGAACAGATCGTAAATTTTTTGAGAATAATACGGATAGTCAATATGACATTACTCGAATAGCAGATATAGCCATAGTACCTTTAGGGAACTTAAAGAACATAAATGTTTTGGTACTACGATATGCTTGCCTTTTATCTCCTAATGTAGAGGTGGTCTACGTAGACAATAATAGAACTTTACACGAATTATTTGATTTTAGATCAAAGGCATATTCTACTATTTTGCAAAGCGTAAAATGGATAAATATTGGCTCAGAAGAAAAAGATTTATCATCCTCTGTTGTTGAGTACATACAAAAGATTGAACACGAAACAAAATATAAAGGAAAGATTATTACTGTTGTTATCCCTGAATACATTCCCGTAAATCTCCTGCTACAGCCTTTATATGCAGATAGTCTGCGAATGAAACTCCGAGGTAAACAAAATATAATTTTAGTTGATATACGAATAAACATTTGAGATAACAAGAATTTGAGACTTTAGGTCTTGCACTAACTTAAGCTACTGTACAATATATCCGTGTTCAATAAACGAGAAAACATCTTCTATGTAGCAATCGGTATCGCAACTGTTATGAACGAAATTGCAATTGAAACTGATGTATATGTTTGCCTCTCATTGCCCCTAACCCTAGGTATGATAGCAGTTGGGCTTTGGGCGTTTCCAAAGGAAAACCTAACAACTAAGTTTATTCCAGTAAACGACTCTAATTTTCTATCTTTCCCTATAATCTTCAGCAATAAAGTCGGTTAAAATTTTAGTTAGGAATGAAGAAATGTCAATTTTCTTTTTATTTTTCTTCCTTATTAATGCAAGATTATGAAAAAATATATGACTTATTCTAAAATTAGATAGGTACTAGCCTTCTTTGAATTGCACTCCCTCTTTAATTATTACGAAAATATCACCACCAATCTCGATAATATCTCTGTGCTGAAATACATCATTGGGGTTATTAGATAAATTATCTTCTTGCTGAGGTTCATTTGGCGCAACTATTTGAAGGTTTACGCTTTGGATAGCAGCGTTTTGCCAGTCGTTGTTCCCTTCCCCAGCAACTAATAAAGTTAGATTGTAAGTTCCAACTGAAGATGTGCTCCAAGTCGTATCAAGAAGTGTAGCACCGCCTATTTCATAATAATCACCACCATTTATTTTTACTTTGGTGGCTCGAACCTCCCTATTGCAACTTCCTGAACCTACAATATGGATTGTTTCTCCAGCAGTTGCGGCATTTGGCCATACTTCGAATGAATTTACTGAGCATGAAACTTGTGGATTATTGGGTGGAGGTTCGCTGTTTTGTTGAGTAAGTTCATAAATTTGTTCAGTATAAGTATATGTAGCAGATTCCCAACCCTCATTGACTTTGGCAACTTCAACCCTTATTGTGTACCAACCTGCACTTAGATGCCTGTTTCAAAACAACGTTCAAAGTTAATCTCTGCACTTTCATTCCAACCTTCATCCCCAAACCTGATTCGCATTGATCGAAAATCAGAATCCCAAGTTACTTCTGCGCGGATACATATCCTTGAACCAACAGATGCTGGTGAACTAGGCGAAACACTTAGTATTCTTGGAGTACCAAGTGCTTTGACAGATTCTGGATAGGAAAATTGGCTTATAAGAAAGGCAAGCGTAAAAACGATCGACCAAATTTTTTAGAGAACATCAGACACCTCATTAATTTGAAATGGATTTTAATCCAAATCATAATTCTTGCATTAATTTTTCAGCTTTAACGAATAAATAAACGTAACATCAAGACCCTCTGTAGAATGTTCTGCGGATGCATAAAATCGATTTTGCAGGGTCTTTATTAGTTTGGCGGTGTGTTGGGTAGTTACGGGTTCATTTTAGTCTTACAGGGCAAATAACCACTTTCGAAATTTATACTTTCGGTGGTTGACAATCACCCGCCAAACATATACATTTAATTTCGCTTCGCGAAATTCGTATTTAAATTTTTCTGCGAACAAATACAGGGTAAGTAGAAAAATTAATACCAATATATTCATAAACGACGCCTTGGATTTTCCGAGGCGTTTTTATATACCTCAGTCCCCTACCAGTCATTCTCCTCTGGTAGCGTCGACCAGACAGCTATTCGGTTCGGCTTTAATTCAATTAGCAACTAGGTCGTTAGTGGTCAGTGTGCCACGCATTTCTTTTCGAAATGGATTTAGCAGACGACATCTCTTACTCACTGTCTGGATTTCTCAATCAGTAGTGCCCTACTGATTGATTAGCTAATGTAATAATGAAGGACGATAAAGCCCGAAGTCAAGGGCTAAATTGCACCATGGTGTCGTGGTTTCATGATACCGTGGTATCAAGGTGTCATGATTGTTTGATTACTCATTTAATGCCTTTAGCACTTTATCAAGAATGCTATTTCGCCCATTTTGTTTGTAATCTTCCAAGATGTAATTGATAGCAATTCTTGCCACTTCATTTTCGCTTGTCTTCAGCCCTGCTCCCTTGTATGAATAAATCAAGTCAAGTACTGCTTTTTTCTCATCTATAGTAAAACGATGAGTAGCCGCTTCCTTCCCCATTTCTTTGACAGCCTTTCTTACAATTTCAATCGTGGTATCTTGGTTGCTTGATACCATGGTGTCATGGTGTCGTGGTATCACGGTATCATGGTTGCTTGGTGTCGTGGTATCACGCTCTAGTAGCTTCCTAGCTGTTTTAGGCTTACTGATATGTATAGAACTACTTTTTTTCGATGGTTTTGGTATAGGCTGTTCAGCAGTTACACTAGCCGTAGTATTAAGAGTAGGAGGCGGAGCAATAACTGCATTCGCAGGCTTGGTGAAGAATGGGCTATCAGCAAGACCTGATTTATTCATCGAGCCAAAACCTCCTTTACTAATTCTTTATAAGCAATTGCTCCAGCACTCGCAGGCGAGTGTCCAAAAATTGTCGTGTAGTTTGAATGCGCTTCTTCAAGGCTAACATTTTTTGGAATCGTTGTTTTAAAGACTTGTTCACCAAAATACTCACGCAGTTGCTTTTCCACATCTTTGGATACATTTGTGTGGTCTGAAAATGTGCAAAGGACTCCAATGATGTCCAAGTCAGGGTTGAGTTGGGTTTGCCTAATCATGTCAATTGTTTCTTTGAGCTGAACTATACCTGTGAGTGCAAAGAAACCTGTTGAGACAGGTACAAGAAGTTTGTCACTGGCTACAAAAGCATTGATTGTTAGTATTCCCAGTGAAGGGGGAGTATCAAGGATGATGTAATCAAATTTGTCTTTTACTTTTTCTATGGCACGTTTCAAGCGTTCACTACGATTATCAAATGCTTGAGCAAGTTCTAGGTCAATACTAGAAAGGCGAATGTGGGCAGGCACAATTTGAAGGTTAGGAAAATCAGTTTTTCTGATGACACTAGCTAGGGGAGTAAAATTAACGATTACGTTATACAGTGATTTCTCTAATGAAACTTCAACCTCAGGGTGAATAAAAACCCTTGAAGCATTTGCCTGTGGGTCTGTATCAATCAGTAACACTTTGTATCCTTCTAGTGCAAGTCCAGCAGAAAGATTAATTGCTGTTGTACTTTTTGCAACCCCACCCTTTTGATTTGATACAGAAATTACCATATGTTTTTAATTTGTACGTTTTACATATTCCGAACTAATGATTCTCATTAACGCTGAGACTGTGATGTTTCTTTCGTCTGCTCGCTCTTGCAAACTTCGTTTCAGTCTTCTAGGCACGAGAAACTTTATTTGCACCTCGTTTCTATTTTCAATGATTCGTTTTTGGTCCATGTTTGGTACATATTCAGGGCATTAAAATCAGTAAAGCATAATAAGCTATGCTTTGTCAACTGGCTATTCGTTCTTTTTTATTAGCGATAAACTTTCTGTATAAGATGTGAAATTACTATAAATTAATTTTCAAACTACAATATGCTTACAAATATGTTTATAAAATTACTAAGAAGAATTTGGTACGGCTCACAATACTTCATATATCACCATATATATATTCCGACTTGGGATTTTTTTGATCGCCTTAATCCAGACAGAAGACGCATTCCATCACCGACTTGTCAAATATGTGGTGAAACAGGGCATAGAGAAAAATATTGTACTAATGCATACATTTTTGGGATTTTTTGATCATGAAAATAAACAATGTTTCTACAACCAAATAAAATGCACGGTGGCTTCATGTAACGCACTTTGCGAGGTCGCTATGGATAAAGTTATTAAGGATATTGACTTCAAAAAATAACCACGTCAAAATGCATTAAGGTGGGTTACATGAATAAATTACTTTTTTCCTCGAAACCAGCCGAGTTGTGTTGTGGTTCTCTTACGATGGCAGTTTGCACATAATACATCGCATTTATCAATTTCTTTTTGGATAGTTTTAACTGGATACCCTCCTGCTATCATCACACTAAGCGCTCGGTGTTTGTTGTTATAATGGTGGAATTCCAAAACCCTTGGATCGCTCTCTCCACACACTATACAAGGATGTTCACATAAATATTGCAGAGCAAACTCTCTTGCGACTCTTCTCGCTTCATGTTTTCTCTGCTTGACCTGCTCCAAATGCCTTTCTTTGTTGTTTTCATACCAATTTCTTCTAAAGGGTTTGTGGCAATCACGGCAGGTAGGATGGCGAATTCCAAGCGCTTTATATCTCCAGTTGAACTCTTCTTCATCTTTCCATTGATTACAAGTTACACATTGCTTTTGCATTTTTCTTTTCATAAGGTGTACTCAAGGTGTACTTCATGGCAAAACATTAGTTTTTAAAAACCAATTTGTGTTTTAAAAGCCAAATGCCCAACACCTAGACCGAAAAAATCGGTCAAAATCGGTGTTAGACACTTGATTTTGTGAGTCCGCTCGGGGTCGAACCGAGAACCTAACGCTTAAGAGGCGCTTGCTCTGCCATTGAGCTACGGACCCAAACTATATAAATTTTTTAGAGCAGTTGATTAAGAGGCAACTGCTCTGCCAATTGAGCTACGGAACCAAACGACTTGCGCGTGGTATTATACCGTAAAGAAAAAACATGTCAATAAAACCTTCTTTTATACTAAATTGATTATGCTACAATAAAATTAACTTTCATCAGGAGTGTAGAATATGAAAACAACCACAATGCAAAAATTGGCTTGGGTGTATGCAATTATGTTCGGTTTGTTGGGGTCTTTGAGTTATATCCCCTTTATCAATGACGAGAATGGTGTCACGTTGGGGATTTTCAGCCTGCAATGGTACGATAACTTACTACATTATGCTTCTGGTTTTTGGGCGGCAATTGCGGCGTGGAGGTCGCATAAAGATTCGGTATTTTATTTCAAATTGTTTGGCATCATCTACGGTTTGGATGGGGTTCTGGGATTCTTAACAGGCTCAGGCTATTTAGATGGCGGTATCTTTTTGCAAGGCATTACAGATTTTAGTTGGAGTTTAAAATTCTTTGCAAATATTCCACATATTGCTATTGGTGGGATTGCGGTACTTATCGGCTTTGTGTTGAGCAAACGATTTACAGAATATGACACAGCAACCAGTTAAACGTCGCCGTTGGTTGCGATACTTTTTTGTCTTTCTGCTGTTGGTAGCCTTATTGCCATCTGTGGTTGGGTTGACGCGCGCGTTATGGCTTTGTCGGGTGTGGGGAAATGTTGATGAAATTGAATCAGCTATCCCCGATGAAACGATGCGAAGCCTCACGAGTCAAATTGAAGAATATGCACGCCCTGAAAGTCAAACCTATTTAACGATTCCTGAATGGTATATCGTTTATAGTGCTGATGAGTATGGAGCATTTATTCAAAACCATTCTTCTTCTGATTTTCCGTATTTCAAAGCAGTTGGGCAATATTGGCAAAGTTATTATGAAGTGTGTGAGCAAGTGCGCGGAAGATATCCATACAATGGGAATGCTCAATTTGTGTTGGGCTTTATTGGCGTGAGTTTTACTGCGGAGAATATGCTCAAGGGTTTATATGAGTTTACGATTGGGCGTGTGTTTGATTGGTTTGCGGCAGAACCCACCGAAGAAGAACAATTTGCGGCAGATGTGGCGGTTGAGTTTGGTGCATTTTTACATAACACACCGTGGTATTTGTTTCCGTTTGATGAAAAGATAAAAGAGTTATGGACAGAAACAAGTTTATGGGGACCTGGTGTTTTGCGAAAATGGGAAAGAAAAATTGCACTCACTGTTGAGTATGGGGTGAAAGCGTTGTATGGTGGATTAACTAGTGCAGGCTCGCAAGCAACTTATGGTGGACCTGATGAATCAAAAATTTATGCGGTGACACAAAATGCTACATCTGAAATGACAAATGATGATTTTGAAATTGTAAATGAAATCAATGACAAACAATTGGTGTATGTCACTCGCTTTGAAGTATTTTCAACCATGATTCCTGTATTAATGAAAGATGGTTTATCGTTCGTTGAAATTGCTGGCAACGATGAAATAGCAGTGACGACCTTAGGGAATCAAGATGCAAATTATGATTTTGAATATGGTGAATATCTTTTCGATTTACCAATTTTGACTCAAGCAGGTGAAACGCGAGCAATCATCAAAGTGAAAGTGAGTGAATTGCATTTGTTTCTGGAAGAATTAGAAAACAAAACCGATATTCGTTTTGAACATATGTACGATTATTAACGAGAAGCATACATGAAAAAAATTGGTCAAATCATCTTAAAAATTATTGGGTGGATTTTTCTATTACTCTTTTTGACAATTTCATTTTTCTATATTCAATCTCGCTTACGTGAAATTGAAACCAGATATGAAGCGGCTCCAACTACGGGGAAATTTGTTCAAGCAGGGGATGTTGAGATACACATCTTAGACATGGGTCCCGCAGATGGACAAGCCATATTATTCATTCACGGCACAGGCGCGTGGAGTGAATTTTGGCGTGAGACGATGACTCCGCTTGCAGAAGCGGGTTATCGTTGCATTGCTATTGATATTCCGCCGTTTGGATATTCGGAAAAACCAGCCACGCCGTCTTTTGGAAATGAAGCCCAAGCAACACGCATCATCGCTTTGATGGATGCATTAGACATTGATAGTGCGATTCTATTTGGTCACTCATTCGGTGGCGGAGCAACGCTCGAAACTGCGTTAATGATTCCAGAAAGAGTAGATGCTCTGATTTTAGAAGATGTAGGCGGATTGAATCTAAACCTTGTGCCTGTAGAAAAAACAAACCCTAGCCTTTTAGAAATATTTTTTGAAACGCGTGCTATTCGTAACCCAATTCTTTCAGCAACCGCCACCAATCCCCTGCTGACCAAGACGTTACTCTCTGCTATGTTGAAAGATCCTAACGATGCTACTGATGAAAAAATAAAAATTTTGCAAGAGCCTTTGGTTTTAGAAGGAGCAACCAACACCTTAGGCGATTGGCTTGGATACGTGGTAAATGTGCAAGAAGTTTCTTTAACCACCAACCCTACGAATTTTCAAAACTTGACCATGCCTACTTTAATCATTTGGGGTGATAGTGATACAGTCATTCCGCTGGCAGAAGGTGAATATTTAGCAAGCATCATCCCTAATGCAGAATTGGTTGTGATGAAAGACGTGAATCATGTTCCGCATGTGGAAGATTTAGATAATTTGATGCCAATTGTTTTAGAGTTTCTTAATCAATTAACAAAGTAGGTCACGTTTGAAACGTGACCTACTTTACTTACTTGTTATTTACCATATTTTTCGTACCAAGTATTCGTAAACAAACCATCGGGGTCATATTCTTTTTTCAATTCAAAAAACTCATCAATTTCTGGGTAAGAGGCGCGCAGTTGTTCTGGCGTGTAATACAACTGATATGGCAAAAAGAAACGACCATTCACTTGATGAGTTAAATCAATTAATTCACTCGTCACTTTTGCCATGTGTTCATTGCCTTCTACACTCACTGGTTGATTGATATACAAAACAATCGAATACATTTCAGTGGGAGCATAGGTCAAGAAATTATCTTCGGGGTGAATCACTCTCACCGAAGCATTGAGCAGGTTGACGTCATATTCCTGAACGATGCGGCGAAGCCCATCTACAAATGGAATGAATTGCTCACGCGGGATAAAATATTCATGTAAGATATCTGTTTCTTTTATCAAGTTATTGCGGATGTATGCAACCGAATCATGCATTGGTTCATTGCGAGATACAAAACACGCCTCACCTTCAGACATGGCTTGTGTGCGCGGGACAACTGTGCAAGACTCTAACATTTTTTCGACATTCTTTTCCAAATACCACTTAATCCGCATGGGAATATCGCCACGTTTCGAAAAGTTAAATACAAAGCGACGTAACTTAATACCTGAAACTTCGCCCAAAGGCGGAACATCCGCTTCGCCAATATCTACTTTTGTGTATTTGTAAAAAATCATTTCATCAAGAAAGGTATTATTCTTGGCAGTGGATAAATGCCCATAAAATAAGCCTAAGTTCGGGTCAGGCAAAATTTCGTTTTCAAAAATTTCAGGGAAGTCTTTATAAGAAACAACTTGACGTTCTGTTTCATAAATATCGTTATTTACAATTTGCAAATCAACATCCAAGATAATGCCGAATAAACCATATCCGCCAACCACCAAAGAAAATAATTCAGGGTTTTCTTCACGGCTCACATTGACAATTGTTCCATCGGCAAGCATCACACGCATAGATTTAATAGAACTACCTACCGAGCCTGCTAAATGGTCCATGCCGTGTGCATTGACTGAGATAGAGCCGCCCACTGTAAAAATATCGGTAGATTGCATAGCTTTGACAGCAAAGCGTGGGTGCAAAAAGTTTTGAATATCATGCCAGGTCGCACCACTTTGCACAGTGATAGTCATATTCTCTTCATCTAAAGAGATTTGATTAAATTGAGTCATATCAAGCACAAGGTTATTTTTATAAAATGCTTGTCCACCCATGCTATGGCGCACACCTGCCATTGAAATTTTTAATTCTTCTTCTTTTGCTAAAGCCACTGCATTCTTAATATCTTCTACATTTCTAATTTGTACAATTCCATACACAGCCGTGCGATTCAAACAACTGACATCATTAATCGTGCCACCTTTTTGTTTCCATGCTAATAATTCGCTCAAAGGTAACGGAGCAATATCCACCTGAATATCAGCAGTTGCTAGGGCTTCCCCTTCTGTAGAAACAGGCTCACAATCTTTTTCACCTGTTGGTTCAGCAGAAAGTCGGTTAACCTCATAGGCTGTGCCTGCAATCACAGATACCACTGCAACCGAAGCAATCACTTTTTTCACATTGTTGGGTTTATTTTGAGTCATTGTACTTACCTCCAAGCCAAAATTTATTAGGTAAATTGTAGCAGAGAAATGGTTGTCAAGGAATAAGTTTCCCTGCTACAATTTCAACAACTAAAACCTCAGCCACTAATTTCACGAATTATCACGGATTTTTTCTTTTGGTTTTCCTTTGTGCTCTTTGTGTCCTTTGTGGTTAAAAAGGAATTAAACATGACTCAAAATTATGATGCAATTGTTATCGGTGCTGGTGTAATGGGTGCCAGCCTTGCCTTTCATCTCGCCGAGCGCGGATTGAAAACTGCTATCCTTGAAAGAAAGGTCACTGCTTCGGGAGCGACAGGTCACTCTAGCGGACTTGTGCGTATGCATTATGACCTTGCTGCAGAATCTGATTTAACGTTTCAAAGTTATAAAATTTATTTCAACAACTGGAAAGAACGAGTCGGGGGTGAATGCGGATTTCAACAAACAGGATTTTTGCAAATCGCCAAACGTGAACATGAAGATAAATTGCGCGGCAATGTTGCCAATCAACAAAAGATTGGAATCAATACATCTGTCATTTCTGCTGATGAAGTACAACGCCTCTTCCCTGACCTGTTAACTGGTCACTTCGATTACGCCGCCTACGAACCTGATTCAGGGTATGCTGACGCGACACTGACTACAAATTCATTTATTGAATCTGCAAAACGAAACGGCGCAACATTAATTCAAAATTGTGAAGTGACTGCGATTCGTATATCTAGTGGAAAAGTTATCGGCGTGGATACAACACAAGGAAATTTCGATGCACCGATTATCATCAACGCGGCTGGGGCGTGGGCAAAACATGTCGCGGGGCTAGCAGGTATCCAAGTCCCGCTTGAAACGTGGACGCATGATGTAGCATTTTTACATCGCCCTCCATCCTTAGGTAAATTCCCTGCTTGTATTGATGACGTCATCAATTGTTATTTTCGACCTGAAGGCAGTGCATTAATCCTTGCGGCAGGTGAAGATGAATCTTTGCGTGGCGAAGCACCCGATGCCGAAGACCAAACACCTACACCAACTTTTGTTGAAAAATTAATTGATAATATGGTCAAGCGTATTCCAAAAATTGAACAAAGTGGTTTACATTCGATTCATGTCGGGCGTGATGGCATTACTCCAGACCAACGCGCCATTTATAGCGGCACACATATAGAAGGTTTTTATTTAGCGTGTGGTTTGAGTGGCACAGGATTCAAAACATCACCTGCGGCTGGTGTAAGTATGGTTGAATTAATTTTAGATGGCACACCCAAAACTGTAGACATTACACCATTTCGCTTTGAACGCTTCGCCGAAGGGAAATTATTGGATGGCGAATTTGGATACGGTCATATTTGGAAGTGAAAAGAAACATACGTTCTATTGAATAAGATAAAAAAATATATTATGCTTGGATCTCTAGACTTTGCCCTGTATATTTATATTTTAAATAATACTTTCTAAAGATTATTAGGAGGCAAAATGAGTAAAAACAGTACACTGTTACCACATGATGAAATTATTGATAACTTAAAGGAGGTGCAATTATTACTTAAACACTCTATTGCTGTTCAATTATATATTGCTGGAGCATCCCAGAATGAAATTGTTAAGAATCTCCACCTTTCAAAGACAACAGTCAATAAAATGGTCAAAGGAATTAAGAAGGATCTAAAAAGAGAAGAGAAGAAATAGGAGTCTAATATGGCAACATTCTCATCCGAAGAGCAAATTTTGCAACGACTGGATCAAATAGTAAAAATATTGGCATTGCAATTGGTATCAGATAAAAATACTATAACTGATGGGGCACGGTCTTTAAAATTCGCTGGTTTAGACAACAAAACAATAGCAGAAATAATGAACATTGACGTGACTGTAGTTAGAACATTAACTACAAACCTTCGTGCTAAGTCGTCTAAAAAATCAAAAGGACAATAACAACTATGGACAATCCCAATGATCGTGTAGAACGCTTACTTGCACTGATACTTCTAAATCAAATGAAGGGCGAATCACAAAGAGATAAAGCTGTTCAATTAAATCTTGCTGGATTCTCAAATTTAGAAATTGCGAATATTTTAGAAACTAATTCTGCAGTAATAGCCCAAGTTTTATATGAAGCTAAGAAGAATAAAGTTACAAAAAAAGCCAATAAGAAAACATCTGCTAAGTAAAAGGGAATTAGGCTATGCCAGTAATTCTAGATTATAGACAATTACCATTTGACATTAATAAGGTAACAGAGTCTGGAAAGTTTATTGGGAAATCTACATATTGGAGGTTATTTGCAATTGAAAACATGTTTCGAGTAGTGATTCATTCTGTTTTATCTGCACAAATCAATATAAATTGGTGGTCATATGTAATAAGTCAAGATAAAAATACTCAAGTTCAAAATATGAAGATAAATTACAGAAATTATCCGGGAGGGATTACTCTTCCTGGCTCTCATGATATTTATTATTTATTATTAAGCGATTTAACTAAAATAATTACTAATCAACGGAATCTGTTTATTCAAGTCATCCCTAACGTCGATCAATGGATAATTAAACTTGAAAGGATTCGCTTACCAAGAAATTTAATAAGCCACATGAATTGGCTTAATGTCATAGAAAGAAATCGAATAGATACGACTTACAAAGAAGCTCGCGCCTTATTAAGAAATTTTTCTAATTCAAACATTGCAATTTTAATTCCGTAATTTTGGAGGCACCTCATAAAAAGAAGGTGAGAAAAATAATGGCAGGAAAATCAAAATTAAATCCTAAAGTACTAGATTACCTCCATAAAAAACTAAATAAACCTATAAGTTCTATTAGAAGCGATATTTCTGTTCTTAAACGCGAATATCCAACGGCTACTTTAAATGCAATAGCTCAAATTTATGCCCAAAAAAATGGAGAGAGCGTAAGACGATTAATTAAAAGCGACGACAAGCTTACAATTCCTATTGTTAATTTTGAAAAACCAGTTATTAAGAAAATAAAAAAAAGCAGGAGTTCTGAGCCTAAAATAAAAATAATCTTGCAATTTGATACAGATAATCTGTTTCTAAAAAAACATATAAACGAAATCAATAAAGCTTATACAAAAAATTGCTATACATGTGTTTTTATTCTTGCCAGAAAAGTATTTGAGAACTTAATTATTGAAATAATGAGAGCAAAATATCCAAAAAACAGAGAATTGTTTTTTGACGAAAATCTCTTAAGGAATTTAGATTTCAGTATTGTATTAGAAAACCTCTACAAAAAGCGTACAGAGTTTGAGCCTGATAAAAAGGAGGCAATAGAAAGATTACATCAAAAACTAAAACCTTTCAAAAATGATGCTAACGACAAAGTACATTCGCTTTATCATATCGTGGAAAATTCTCAAGAAGTAGATAACTGGAATCTTGACACAATAATAGCTCTTATAAAGAAAATCATGTGAAGGAGTTTAGAAATGGCTGATAAAGAAAAAAACTCAGAGGTCAGTGAATTAGCAAAATATCTAAAAGCAAGTCTTCTTCTTCAAATTCGAACCTTGGCTGAAGATGAAAGTAAAAAAGAGAAAATAGAGTTTATATTATATCGTTCTGGATTTTCTCGAAATGAAATAGCCGATTTATTAAACAAAAAGTACGAAACTGTAAAGAAAACTTTGCAGACATTAAAAATCAATAATGGAAATTTAAAGACTGAAAAAGATGGAGAATGAAAATGAAGGAAAAAGATGATGAGGTGATAAATGACGAACTAGTTGAAACTATTAGAGATTTAACTCGTGTTTTAATAATAGTTAATGGCGAATTTGAAAGCCAATCTGAATTAGTTCGAAAACTTTATGATTTTTCTGTATCCCCTGCCAGAATAGCAAAGCTTTTGGGAATGAAGTCCAAAGATGTTACATCAATTATTTCTAAGAGAAAAAAGTCAAAAAAACAAAGTTCAATAACTAGCAAGTCATTAATTCAAAAGTAATTTTTCTACTTAATATCCTTACCCAGACTATGGTATTCCTCAGGCGTTTGTATAGAAAGATTTTACAATCTAGAGGCATGACATAAGTACTAATTCCCCACACGGTACTATTGCGAGTTGTCTGACATTTGAATACAATCCGCCCTCGTTAAAGAAAGGAAAGGAAATTCAAAATGTCAAAATATCGTAATGCACTCCCCCAATTATCTTCCCGTGATGTATTTATTACGGATGGCGGAATTGAAACAGACTTAATTTTTCATCATGGTATGGAACTACCTAGTTTTGCGTCTTTTGTTTTATTGCAAGATGAAAAAGGTTCTGAGGCTCTTCGCAATTATTTCCGCGGATATGCTGAAATTGCTCGAAATGAAAAAGTTGGTTTGGTTCTCGAAGCCGCCACTTGGCGCTCCAACCCGGGTTGGGGCAAACAACTTGGTTATTCTGAAAATGATTTAGAAGAAATCAATCGTAAAGCAATTGATATGTTGGTTGAATTCCGTAAAGAGTATGAAACTGAAGATACCAAAGTTGTCATTAGTGGTTGTCTCGGTCCGCGTGGTGATGGGTATAGCCCCAGCAATGTAATGTCTGCTCAAGAAGCGGAAAAATATCATTCGGTTCAAATCAACACCTTCAAACAAACCGAAGCGGATTTAGTCACTGCAATTACCATGAACTATGTTGAAGAAGCTCTTGGTATTGCACAAGCCGCGAAATCGTTAGGGATGCCTGTTGTGATTTCGTTTACAGTCGAAACGGATGGTAAATTACCCACAGGTCAAACCTTGAAAGATGCGATTGAACAAGTTGATAAAGAAACAGGAAATCACCCTGCCTATTACATGATTAACTGTGCGCATCCTTCTCATTTTGCGGATGTGCTAGAAAGTGGTGAAGCATGGGCTGAAAGAATCGGTGGTATTCGTGCTAATGCTTCTAAGAAAAGCCATGCAGAACTTGATTTCAGCGTTGCGTTAGATGAAGGCAATCCTGCTGAATTAGGTCAAGATTACATTGTGCTTTTTGATAAGTTGAAAAACTTGAATGTACTCGGTGGATGTTGTGGTACTGACTCGCGCCATATTGCAGAAATTTGTAAAACTGCGTTACAACATCGAAATATGAATGTAATGGCTTAAGTAAAAACCTCCGAGGTCTTAAAGACCTCGGAGGTTTATATTAACTGTGAGGTTGCTTCGTCGTGACCTCGTCACTTCTCGCAATGACAAACTTAGAACACTGCTGTACTTGCTAATAAGAATAAAATATTTGGCACAATGCTGACGGCGACTGTCACAATAGCGGTGATGGCGGTTGTGAAGTTTAACCAAGTTTCGTTTTCTACTGTTGGGTCGCCTTCTTTCATATACATATTGACAACGACTCGTAAATAATAATAAGCAGAGACAACTGATGTAAGCACGCCGATAATTGCTAAACCTGTAAAACCACCATCTATGACGGAACGGAAGAGATAGAACTTACCCACCATGCCTAAAGTTGGGGGAAAACCAATTAATGAAAGCATGAAGATGGTCATTGCAATGGCGAGGGCTGGATATTTTTTGGCTAAACCAGCGTAATCATCTAATTCAAGACCTTTGTTTTCGGCTTTTTCTAAAGCAATGACAACACCCCATGTGCCAAAGTTTGCGACAGTGTAAGCCACTAAATAAAACAATCCAGAAGCAATTGCTACAGGTGCAACTTCTTTATTTCCGTACGGCACGAATGCCATGAGGATATAACCTGCTTGTGCAATGGCTGAATAGGCTAATAGACGTTTGATATTGGTTTGTGATAAGGCTACAAAATTTCCGACAATCATCGTCAATGCAGAAAGCACCCAGAGAATATTTGTTAAGTCATCTGCTAGGGCGGGGAAAGCATTTGCAAACACACGGAACAATGCAACAAAACCTGCAATCTTTGCGCCGGATGACATGAAAGCAGTAACGGGTGTAGGTGCGCCTTGATATACATCGGGAGTCCACATGTGGAACGGAACTGCCGCGACCTTGAAACCAAAACCTACAAGTAAAAGAGCGGCTCCAATAGACAGAAGCAGGCTGAAATCACCGGAAGAGGCGGCGAAGAAAATATCATTCAACGCGGTTGAACCTGTCGCACCGTAAATCAAAGCGATTCCATACACAACAAATCCACTGGCGAATGCACCAAGCAAAAAGTATTTCACGCCTGATTCTTCTGATTCGATTCTGCGAGAGATGGCGGATAAAACGTATAAAGGAATTGAAAGTAATTCAAGCGCAAGAAAAACAATGATGAGGTCTGTGGCTTGTGACATCAACATCATGCCTGTGAGGCTGAATAAGAGAAGTGTGTAATACTCGCCTCTTTCGATGTTCATCCGTTTTGTGTACCCGTAAGCGAGTGCTATCCCAAACAAACCGCTGACGAGTAATAAGATGTTGGCGAAAGTGGAGAAACCATCTAACGCCACCATGTTATTGAAGCCTGTGCCTGTGATTCCAATTTGTGTAACGGTATACCCTAATGTAACGGCAATCCCTACAGATGCAAGCATGGCTGTGATACTTTTGCGGTTGCGTGGAATGAATAAATCTACAAGCAAAAGGATACACGCCCACACACTCAAAATGATGTATGGAAGCAGGGCATAAAAGTCAGTAAAGGTAGGCGGTGTTATCATGTTTACAGAGGTAAGGCTGATAATAATTTTTCAACGGCGGGTGCAAGGATGTCGAAGAATGGTTTGGGATATAAACCAATCCAGAACATGAAAATAATCAATGGAACCATCGTTATAATTTCGCGCCAGTTGAGGTCTTTGAGTTGGTGATGATGTGTAACTTCACCGGCAGGTCCCATAAACATTCTTTGGAACATGTATAAAATGTAAACAGCCGCCATAATCACACCAAGTGCAGAGATGCCTGCATACCATGGATTACCAATTGCATTTGACCCAAATGCGCCAAGCAAAATGGTGAACTCACCCACA
>DQGV01000005.1:0-351 GCA_003524705.1 Anaerolineae bacterium
CCATTAACCGCTCTTTTTGCATTATTCGCCCATTGACTCAACAACTCTGGCACGCGTGATTCAAAAGAACCGTCTCCAATATAAATGCGGATTTGTTCCATGAGTCGAATCAAGGCGCGGAGGTTGTGTATTGAAATCAATGTCCCTGCTAATAATTCTTTGGCGACAATCAAGTGACGAATATATGCACGAGTGAAAGTTTTACAGGCGTAGCAATCGCAAGTTTCGTCAATTGGTTTTTCATCGCGTGCGAAAGAGGCGTTCATTAAATTTAATCTGCCATCAGGCGCAAAAGCGGAATGATGACGGGCTAAACGAGTTGGGAGAACGCAATCAAAAATATCAACACCA